>JASHSE010000682.1 GCA_030036975.1 Xanthobacteraceae bacterium
CACGGCGTCGCCTGGCTCGCCAACAAGCTCGGCCAGCACGGCGTCACGCTCAATGCCGGCCATCTGGTGCTCGCCGGATCGTTCACCCGCGTCGTGTACGCGCGCAAGGGCGACACGCTGCATGCCGATTTCGGTCCGCTCGGCGGCCTCGCCGTGCAGTTTGTTTGAAGCCTGACGATAGAGGACGGACGACTGAAGATGGATGGCGTAATACGGAATCCGGATGATCGCTTCGGTTCGTCATTCCGGATCGCCGCGAAGCGGCGAGTCCGGAATCCATAACCCCTGCGCTGGGGTTATGGATTCCGGGCTCCTCGCGGAGCTTGTCATCGGGCCGGCCACTTCGGGCCGGACCCGTTGGCTCGGCCCCGGAATGACGAATCAATCAACCGTATACGGTGTTATTCTCCGGTCTTGATGCGGGTCCAGAGCCGGTTGATCAGGCGCTGCGTCTTCTGGCCGTGCGCGATGATGGTGAAGAGCTTCGCCATGGTGGCGGCGTCCGGATAGATGGCGCGGTCGTTGCGGATCGCAGGCTCGATCAGGTCGCTCGGCTGGTCGCCGTCGGCGTAGGACACGAAATTGGTGTTGCGCGCCGCGATTTTCGGATCGAGCAGATAATTGATCAGCTCGTGCGCGGCGGCGACATGCGGCGCATCCTTGGGGATGGCCATGTTGTCGAACCACAGTGGCGCGCCCTCCTTCGGAATCACGTAATCAATGGCGATGCCGCTGTTGGCTGCGGCCGCGCGCTTCTCTGCCTGCTTGACGTCGCCCGAAAAGCCCAGCGCCAGGCAAATCTCGCCGGTCGCCAGCGCATTGATGTATTCCGAAGAGTGAAACTTGCGCACGGAGGGCCTGATCTTCAGCAGAAGGTCGGTGGCCTTCTGCAGATCGCCCGGCGCGCTGGAGTTGGGATCGAGGTGAAGATAATGCAGCGCCGCGGTCATGACGTCGTCGGAAGAATCGAGCAGATGCACGCCGCAATCCTTGAACTTGGCGATCTGGTCCGGCGCGAAAATGGTGCTCCAGCTGTCGATTGCGGCGCCCGGCCCGAGGATTTTTTGCACCGCCTTGACGTTAAAGCCGATACCGGTCGTGCCCCACATGTAATTGACGGCGTAGCGGTTGCCCGGATCGTAGGCGGCGAGGCGCGAAGCGATGTCCGGCCAAACGTGCACGAGGTTCGGCAGCTTCGATTTGTCGAGCGGCTGAAAGATGCCGGCGGCGATCTCGCGGGCCAAGAAATAACCGGTCGGCACCACGACGTCGTAGCCCGACTGACCGGCAAGGAGTTTGGCCTCCAGCGTGTCGCTTGAGTCGAACGTATCGTAGCGCACTGCGATGCCGGTCTTTTTGGTGAAGTCGTCGAGCACCGCCGGATCGACGTAATCCGACCAGTTGTAAAAATTCACCACCCGCGCGGCCTCGCCGCGCGCGCCGGCGGCCGCGGCGGCAACGACAACAAGCACGATTGCCGAAGCGGCAACGGCCGACCAGGACCGCGCGCCGGCGATCAACGCCTTGGCCGGCGAATATCGCGATGCCGGCATCGAAACTCAGGTCTCGGTGGGCAGGCCCGCCGCCTTCCAGGCCAAAATGCCGCCGGCGAGATGCGAGCCGTAGGCAAAACCCTGCTCCTGAGCGGCGAGCGACGCCGTCACCGAGCGGCGGCCGGAGCGGCAGGCGAACACGACCTCGCGTCCTTGCGGCGCCGGGATGGCGGCGGCATCGAACGCGGACAGCGGCAGCAGCACCGCATCCGGAAAGCGCTCAAGCGCCGTCTCGTTGGGCTCGCGCACGTCGACCAGCAGCACGCGGCCTTCGGCGAGGCCGCGCACCACTTCGGCCGGCGTGAGATCACGCACGCGCGGTCCTGCACCTTGCTCCGACATGGTCCGTTTCCCCGTAGTGGAAAGTCCGCAAGACACACTTGCGCCGGCCGCGATGAGATTCAAGGGGCTTGAACCTTTTTTACTTGACATCCGTTTTATCGAGCGCAGGAGGGATTTGGCGCAAAACATTCGCGGCATGGTCGGTCCATGGCAACATTCGTCCTTCTCGACCTCATGGGTGGCGTGGCCTTGCTGCTGTGGGGCCTGCACATGGTCCGCAGCGGCATCCTGCGCGCGTTCGGCGCCGACCTGCGCTACATGCTGTCCAAGGCGCTCGCCAATCGCTTTGCGGCCTTCACCGCCGGGCTCGGTCTGACGGCGCTCCTGCAAAGCAGCACGGCGACCGCGCTGATGACCGCCTCGTTCGCCGCCGAAGGCATGGTCGGACTGGTTCCCGCGCTCGCCATCATGCTCGGCGCCAACGTCGGCACCACGCTGATCGTCCAGGTGCTGTCGTTCAACGTGACCCTGGCGGCGCCGTTCCTGTTCATCGCCGGCGTGATCGCGTTTCAGAGCGGCGGCGGCGCCAGGATCAAAAATCTGGGCCGGATGGCGATCGGCTTCGGCCTGATGCTGCTGGCGCTGCATACGCTGATCGACACTTTGGCGCCCGCGGAAAATGCCCCGACCGTGAAGGTATTGCTCGCGGCGATCGCCGACCAGCCGGTGTTGTGCATCATCATCGCGGCGGCGCTGACCTGGGCGGCGCATTCCAGCGTCGCCATCGTGCTGTTGGTCATGTCGCTCGCCTATTCGCAATTCATCGGTCCGGCGGCGACCATCGCGTTCGTGCTGGGCACAAACCTTGGAACGGCGATCAATCCGCTCATCGAGGCCGCCCATCGCGACGATCCGGCGAGCTATCGTCTGCCGCTGGGCAACCTCCTCAACCGGCTGGCCGGCGTCGTCCTTGCGGTGCTGCTGCTGCAGCCGATCGCTGCGGGCATGGCGGCGCTGCAGCCCAATCCGGCGAAAATGGCCGCCGAATTTCACATCTTCTTCAACGTCGCCCTGGCGTTGGCGTTCATCGGATTGCTCGACCCGATCGCCGCAGCGCTGCAATGGGCGCTGCCGGCGCGCAGCGCCACGCAAGACGCCGCGACGCCGCGCTATCTCGACGACAGCGCGCTCGACACCCCGACGCTGGCGCTTGCCAACGCCGCCCGCGAGACGCTGCGCATGAGCGACATCGTCGAGACCATGCTGCAACAGATCATGACCGCGCTGATGACCGACAATCGCAGCCTGGTGAACGAAGTGTCGCGCATGGACAATGTCGTCGACCGTCTGCACGAAGCGATCAAGCTCTACGTCACCAAGGTCACGCGCGGCAGCCTCGAGGAAAGCGAGGGGCGCCGCGCCATGGAAATCATCTCATATGCCATCAACCTGGAGCATGTCGGCGACATCATCGACAGAAACCTGTGCGAAGTCGCGGCGAAGAAGATCAAGCGCCGGCTGAAATTCTCGGACGACGGCGCGGCGGAATTGATCGCTTTTCACAAGCGCGTGGTCGATAGTTTCAAGGTTGCGTGCGTGGTGTTCATGTCCGCCGACGTGGCGCAGGCGCGCAAGCTCATCGCCGACAAGGCCGACCTGCGCGCCGCGGAAATCGCCGCCGC
>JASHSE010000683.1 GCA_030036975.1 Xanthobacteraceae bacterium
GACGCGCTCTATCTGAGACGCGCGCCTTGATTTCGATGTTGCGGGCCACCTCGGACACCTCCGGCTTTCGGGAGTGATACGATAATAAGTTGCATTCGGTCGGACAGTGGCGTACAGTACGCGTATGCCAAGCGCGTGTACCCTTAAGGGAGCGTTATCGGGTTCGCATAGGGTCGATGAGCTGCCTATTGTTATGCTCGCACCGCACGGCGGATGCAACTGCCGTTGCGTGATGTGCGATATTTGGAAGGCGAATCGTGACCGCCGCGAATTGACAGAGCGCGAGCTGGCGCCGCACATAGATGCATTCAGAGAAATGAAGGTGCGGATGGTAACGCTGACTGGCGGCGAGGCTCTGATGAGCCCCAACATTTGGGCATTCTGTCGGCTTCTTCGCCAGCTTGATGTAGTTATCTCGTTGATGTCGACCGGCTTATTGCTGAGACGTTGTGCGCACGATGTCGTCAGGTGGTGCGACGCGGTCACGGTATCCATAGACGGACCAGGGGAACTGCATAACGCCATCCGCCGCGTTCCGCGCGGCTTCGAACGAATGGCCGATGGCGTCGCCGCAATCAAGGCGCTCCGGCCTTCCTTGCTAGTGGTAGGGCGCTGTGTCGTCCAGCGTGCCAACTATCGCGCTCTCGCAGAGATCGTCGACACCGCTAGACGCATCGGCCTGGATGTCATCTCGTTTTTGCCCGCCGACGTTTCTTCGGAAGGATTTAATCGTCCGTCGCCCTGGAGCCAACAGCGAATTTCCGAAATAGCTCTCACGTCCGGCGAAACGGCGGACCTCGCGCAAATCATTGAAGACCTCATTGGCCGCTACGAAGCTGAGCTCTCGAATGGCTTCGTTCACGAGAGCGCTGCTGCGCTGCGCCGCATCCCACGGTATTTTGCCGCGCTGAATGGCGATGCGGCGTTTCCGGAAGTCAAATGCAATGCTCCTTGGGTGTCAGCGGTCATTGAAGCTGACTTGACCGTTCGCCCCTGCTATTTCCTCCCAGCGATCGGGAGCATCAAAGAGCAATCTTTGTCGGCGGTGTTAAATTCCGAGCGTGCATTGATGGTCCGTCAAGGGCTCAGTGCCGAGGGCCATTCTGTCTGCCGAAGATGTGTTTGTCCGCTGTACATACCGTCGACCGCCAGCGGTCAAGTACGGTAATTGGATGGTGCCGCGGCCCGCTCCATCGGACGGCGGTCGGCCCAGCGGAAGAATGTGCGCGCCTCTTTGAAAGCGTGATTGGCCTCGGAGGGCGTATCGAGGAGGTCGTCGATGATTTCCGCGAGGTCTTCGTCGGCGATGTCCGAGAGCCGGTCATTCCCGAGCGTCGGCAGGGAAGTGCTTGTGCAATATTCGCGTGCGCTCCTTCACGACACGCGGGCGATTGCGCTTGGACAGTAGGCCGTAAGGAATTCCTCCAGGGCATCCCGCAAGCACGGCGCTTCAGTGCGATCTTTGCGCTTCTCGGACTTCAGGGCGAGCGCTTTTCTGCGCGCGCCCTGCAGCGAGATGTCGGGATATTGCCCGATGGTGTGGCGTTGGTTCTGCACCTTGGCGATGAACGTCTTGGTGAGCTTGCCAACGCGGACGCCGAACCCCGGCGTCTTGGTGTCCCAGTAGTCGGTCTGCGCGTCGGACTTCAACGCGCGGATCGTGAGGTCCGTGAGCTGAAGTCGCGGCATGATTTTTCCTCTAGGTACTAGGTACTTTTTTAGGTACCAAATTGAGGTGCGCTGTGGTGAGCTTCCACGGCGCATTATACGCAAGAAGTGCCCAATTTTAAAGGACAAGTGACCGTAGCGGTGGTTCACAATGGTGCACGGCGAAATGCGAGCAAAAAATAAATTTTACGGCTTAGAAGGCTGTTGCTCTATCCCCTGAGCTACGGGGCCGCTCGGCCCGAAGATATATAGAATCGCGAGCGCCAAGGCGCGGTAAATCTACAGCCGGCGCTGGCGGCTCGTGCCGGGCGGTGTGGGCAGCCAGAAACATAGCCGGACGGCCGCTGCTGGCGCGACGGATCGGGAGGTTAACGCCGCAATGTCGCTCGAACCTTTTAGGTCCGGCCCCGACAAATGTTCGCCGGCTTGGTTGCCGGCCACGACCTCGACACGATCTTCGCCTCAAGTTCCAAACGGCCGGCTTTTTCGGATCTTGCGGCCTGGAGAGGGATTTCGGCAATGATTGCGCATCTTCGCGTGGCGCTCGCAACAGCGTTGGCGGCCGTGTGCGTGGTCGCTTGGTCCGGCCCCGCGAATGCGGCCGACAAGCCGTTTCAAAACGCCGACCTTGCCAATAGCGCCGTCCAGCTTGAGGCGCAGATCAAGGCCGATTCTGCTATGACGAGCGAGCCGCTGGCGCAATTGCAGCGCAATGCCGACGCGGCCTTTGCCAAGAACGATTTCCGCACCGGCATGACGGTGCTCGGTCAGATCGTGGCGGCAACGCCGAACGATGCCGCAACTTGGCTGCGGCTCGCCCGCACCGTCATGGAAATCCGCCCGGCCAACGATCAGGAACGCGCCATGCTGCTCGGCCGCGCCTCGGCTGCGGCTTATCTCGGCTATCAGCGCGCCACCAATCGCGACGACGAGGCCGACGGCCTCGTGCTGCTCGGCAACATCTTGACCGTGCGGCAGATGTGGCGGCCGGCGCTGGACGCTCTGCGGCTGTCGCTCGAATTGCGTGAGGTCGCCGACGTGCGTGCGCAATACGAACGTTTGCGCGAGCAACATGGTTTCCGCGTGCTCGATTACACGATCGACGCCGACACCGCTTTGCCGCGCGCCTGCTTCCAGTTTTCGGAAAGCCTGCCGGCGCGGACCGACTTCTCGCCGTTCGTGGCGCTCGCCGGCACCGACAAGCCGGCGTTGGCCGTCGAGGACAAGCAACTTTGCGTCGAGGGCTTGCAGCACGGCCAGACCTACACGGTCACCTTGCGCGCCGGGCTGCCGTCGGTGGTGCACGAGACGCTGTCGAAATCCATCGACTACGCGATCTACGTGCGCGACCGGCAGCCCGCAGTGCGCTTTTCATCGACCGCCTACGTGCTGCCGCGCACCGGCCAGAACGGCATCCCGGTCATCAGCGTCAACACCCGCGCGGTGGCGATCGAGATTTATCAGGTCAGCGACCGTAATCTGATCGACGCGATCGCGGGCTTCGGCTACGGCCGCGGCGATTTTCAGCACGGCCTGTCCCGCTACGACGTCGAGCGCCTTAAGAATGCGCGCGGCGTGCAGGTCTGGAGTGGCGAATTGCAGATCGCGCAGTCGCCGCTCAACACGGAAGTCACCACCGCGTTTCCGGTCGATCAGGCGGTCGGGGCGTTAAAGCCCGGCGCTTAT
>JASHSE010000684.1 GCA_030036975.1 Xanthobacteraceae bacterium
GCCTGGCCCGGTGCGGGTGATGCGATCGTTTTGTTCGGCGCTGAGCATTGCAGCGATTCCCACATTGAACTTACGTTGATCAGATGCGCTGAGCGGGCGCGGCGTACAGAGCCTTTTTGAATACCAAAGCGAGCCACTGCAGGCCCGCTATCGTCTGCGTGAGTGCGGTGAGCCATAAGTGCAGCGTTGCAAAGACAAATCCTCCGGCAAGGAGCGCAAGGCCGGTCGGTACGCAGGTCAAGAGCGGCGGTCTGCCGGGGTGGCGAAGCATCGGAATAAGCGTAAAGCAGAAGAAGATGTTGCCGGCTGAAAGCGCCAGATCCTGCCAGCGACCGTCGTTGAGCTGCAAAAGCAATAGTTGAAGCGTCGGCATCTTCGTCCGCCTCACCTGAGAAGCCCCGGAGGAAACTCACGACACTGATGTGCCTTCGAAGTGTATCAGTTCGGCACCGGCCTGCAACGCCGCCGCACTCCCTCCATCTCGGGGTGGCATGGAACGCGACGGTGAAGCCAGAGCTTAAGCCTTCGCCGCCGCACAGGAGCCATGCCGATGCATTTTGGTCCGCGCGCCGTTTTTGCCGTCATCTGGGCCGCCTGGGTGCTGAGCTGGCTCGCCGCTTCATTCTGGTCGGCGCGCACGCAAAAACGCGCCGGCGCCTCGATCGAATTCACCTACCGCATCCTGATCGGCCTCGGCGCAGTGCTGATGACGCCATGGGCGGCGCGGCGCCTTGGCGCGGCGCCGCTCTGGTACGTGGGCGAGGTCGGCGCCTATCTGCTCGCCGCATTGGCGCTGGCCGGCTTCGTGCTGACCTGGTGGGCGCGCGTTCATCTCGGCCGGCTGTGGTCGAGCGCAATCACCCGCAAGCAAGACCACCGTATCGTCGACAGCGGCCCCTACGCGCTGGTGCGGCATCCGATCTATACCGGCTTGATCGTCGCTCTCACGGCCTCGGCGATTGCCGAAGCGACGCCGACCGCGCTGGGCGGCGCCGCACTCCTCGCTTTCGGCTTCTGGGTGAAGGCGCGCGGCGAGGAACGCTTCTTGGCAGCCGAGCTTGGCGCCGAGACTTACGCGGCGTATCGCCGCCGCGTGCCGATGCTGTTGCCGCTGCCGCGGCGCCGCTAGCGCCTTCGCCGAAGCTTCAGCGGTCCGACGTAATCGTGCCCTTCGCGGTGACGACGATCCAGGCGCCGTCCTGCCGCCGCACCGATTCGACGCGGCCAAGGCCCGGCAAGCTGCCGCCGGAGGCGACGACGAACAATCCGCCATAGCGGCTCTCGATCAGGGCGCGGCCGCCCCGCACGTCGCGCACGATCCAATCGTTGAGGACGTGCGCGGCGGCCGGCGGCGGTGCTGCGGCTGGCGGCTCCGCCGGTTTGGCAATCGAGCCGGTAATCTCCGGCGTCGCGGCGCGCTTGTCGGCCTGCAGGCGTTCGAGGCTGGCGAGCCGATCGGCTATTTTGCCGAATTGCGCAGTGGCGCCGCGGTTGGCTGCATCGAGGCTCGCCTTCAGCGCGCTCAGTTCCGCAAGCGCGGTTTTCAACTCCTGCGGCGCGCCGTGCGGCTCCGCCGCGCGCGGCGCCTGCGCGTCGGCGACTTCGTGGCGCGCCACGTTCGAAGCAGCGAGCGTGCCGACGAAGGCGCCGCCGCCGGCTATGAGCGCGATGGTCGCTGCCAATAGCGCGAAACGGAACGAGCGCGGCGGCGGCGCCGCTGCGAACGCGATCGCCGCAGTCTGGTCCGGCCTGTCGCGGATGCCGTCGCTTGCGATCGCCAGGATCGGCCGCGCGGCTTCGCGTTGCGCAGGCTCGCCAGCCAACCCGGCGGCCGGCTCCTCAGCCTGCGCGCCATCGAGGCTCGGCGCTTCGACGATCGGCAGATCATTCGTCGCATCGCTTGCCGCGCCGGCGGGCGGCGCTTCATTGTCGACCGGCAGCTGTGGCGCAGCGGCCGATTCGCTGCCGCCGGGTTGGTGCGCTTCGCCTTCGCCGTTCTGGCCTGAATGGTTGTCGCTTTTGTCTTTGTCGCTGTTATCCTGGGGAATGTCCACGGCAGGGCCCTCCGCAATACGGTGACCCTTCGTTAACCTTTGATTATTAGCAAATCGTTACCAGGCGATTTTTCACGCCGCTATTCGCCCTTCGCGTCGCGCTCGGCCGCGCTCATGGGCTGGCATGATTGATGAACTTCTCCGGCGGCGCCTCGCCCCATTGCGAGCGCAGCGCCTCGTCGGCGGCGACGAGGTTCGAGCCGTTGGCGAGGTTGAGGCGATCGCTGTCGGCCCAGTGCTCATGCACATGGCCCCATGGGTCGGCCCAATAATCGTAGACTTGGCTGCCGAGCACATGCCGGCCGATGCCCCACATGTGCTCGTATTGGCCAAAACCTTTCAGATAATCGTGGCCCATGCAGACGTCGTCGATATCGAAGACTTCGAACGACAAATGGTTGAGCCCGGTCTTCGGATGGTTGAGGCAGAAGAAGACGTGATGGTCGACGTAATTGTCGCCGCGATCGCAGCGGTTGAACGAGCCGATCAGATTGTCCTTGTTCTCGACATAGACATCGTCGGAGCAGATCATGCCGAGCGTGTCGCGGAACCAGGCGACGGTCTCGGCAAAGCGCGGCGTCATCATCACGCCATGGCCGATGCGCTTGACGTTGGCCGCGCCGCGCGGCAGGCGCATCAGCTCGCCGGCGCGCGC
>JASHSE010000685.1 GCA_030036975.1 Xanthobacteraceae bacterium
GCAGCAGGTCGAGACCAGGGGCCAGCTCTGGCACATCAAATATCCGATCGAGGGCAGCGGCGAGTTCATCGTAGTGGCGACGACCCGGCCGGAAACCATGCTGGGCGACGTCGCGGTCGCGGTGCATCCGGAAAATGAAAAGCTGCGGCATCTCATCGGCAAGACCGCCGTGCTGCCGCTGGTCGGCCGCCGCATCCCGATCATCGCCGATACGTACGCCGATCCCGAGAAGGGCACCGGTGCGGTCAAGATTACGCCGGCGCACGATTTCAACGATTTCGAGGTGGGTCGGCGGCATAACCTGCGCCTGGTCAATATTTTTGATGACGAGGCCGCGCTCGACCTGAAAGATAATGCCAATTTTCTCGAAGGTGTGCCGCCATCCGCGGAGCTCGATCGGACCTTGGCGCTGCACGGCTTCGATCGCTTGGCGGCACGGAAGAAGATCGTCGAGCGCCTCGAAGCGGCCGGCCTGATCGACAAGATCGAGCAGACTTTACACGTCGTGCCGCAGGGCGACCGTTCGGGCGCGGTGCTCGAACCGTTTCTCACCGATCAGTGGTACGTCGAGGCCAAGACCCTGGCGCGGCCGGCCATCGGTGCGGTGCGCGCGCGCCAAACCGTGTTCGTTCCGCCGCAGTGGGAAGCGACTTTCTTCAACTGGATGGAGAACATTCAGCCCTGGTGCATTTCCCGCCAGATCTGGTGGGGCCATCAGATTCCGGCGTGGTACGGCCCGGACGGCAAGATCTTCGTTGCCGAGACCGAGGACGACGTGGTGGCCGATGCGCTCGCGCACTACACCGACATCGAGGAGATCAGCCCCGATGAAGGCGACGACATCGCCTCCGATCCGGAGCGGCGCGCGCGGTTCGCCCGCGACTATCTGCACCGCGACGATGACGTGCTCGACACCTGGTTTTCGTCGGCGCTGTGGCCGTTTTCCACGCTCGGCTGGCCGGACCACACGCCGGAGCTGGCGCGCTATTACCCCACCAGCGCGCTCGTCACCGGCTTCGACATCATCTTCTTCTGGGTCGCGCGCATGATGATGATGGGTCTGCATTTCATGCAGCAGGAGCGCCCCGGCGCCCCGTTGGAAAAAGTGGTGCCGTTCCACACCGTCTATATCCACGCGCTGGTGCGCGATGCCGCCGGCGCCAAAATGTCGAAATCCAAGGGCAACGTCATCGACCCGTTGGAGATGATCGACGAGTACGGCGCCGACGCGCTCCGCTTTACGCTCGCCGCCATGGCGGCGCAGGGCCGTGACATAAAACTCTCGGCGCAGCGCGTCGAAGGTTATCGCAATTTCGCGACCAAGCTGTGGAACGCCGCGCGCTTTGCCGAGATCAACGGCTGCGCGCACGATCCGGATTTTTCCGCGCACGAGGCCAAGGAGACGCTGAGCCGCTGGATCATTCACGAGACCGCGAAGGCGGGCAGGGAAGTCACCGCGGCGATTGAAGCTTACAAATTCAACGAGGCCGCCGGCGCGGTCTATCGCTTCGTCTGGAACGTTTACTGCGACTGGTATCTGGAACTCATCAAGCCGGTGCTGACCGGACCGGACGGCGCCGCCAAGAAGGAGACGCGGGCCGCGGCCGCCTGGACGCTCGATGAAATCCTGCGCCTGCTTCACCCGTTCATGCCGTTCGTCACCGAAGAACTCTGGCGCGTCAGCGCCGAGCGCGGGCCGAAGCGGCATCATCTGTTGGCGCTCGATGCTTGGCCGTGCCACGACGGGCTGGACGATGAAGCAGCCGAGGCCGAGATCGGCTGGGTAGTCGATCTCGTTACCGCAATCCGCTCGGTGCGCGTCGAAATGAACATCCCGGCCGCGACGCCGCTCCCGCTGGTCTTGGCCGGCGCCTCACCACAAACAGTGGAGCGGACGCGGCGCTGGTCGGAATTCGTGCAACGCTTGGCGCGGCTGTCCGACATTTCGTTCGCCGATGCGGTGCCGAAAGGTGCGCTGCAGCTCGTGGTGCGTGGTGATGTGGCGGCGCTGCCGCTTGCCGGCATTATCGATCTCGCCGCCGAGCGCGCGCGCCTCAACAAGGAGCTGGCGAAATGCGACGCCGACATCGCCCGCGTCGAGCAAAAGCTCAACAACGCCGATTTCGTCAAGCGTGCGCCTGAGGACGTGGTCGAAGGCGAACGCGAAAAACGCGACGAGGCGCTGGCGCGCAAACAAAAGATCGTCGAGGCGCTGCAGCGGCTCAAGGAATCGGAGTGAGGTCGCGACAATGAGAATTTTCCTCGCCGGCGCGAGCGGCGCGATTGGGCGGCGGCTCATCCCGCTGCTGCTTGGCGCCAGCCATGAGGTGACGGGCTCGACGCGTACGGAAAAAGTCGCCGGTGAGCTGGAAAACGCCGGCGTGCAGGGCGTGGTCGCCGACGTGTACGACGCCGATGGGCTCAAGCGTGCGGTCGTGGCGGCGCAGCCGGACGTCGTCATTCATCAACTGACCGATCTGCCGCGCGTGTTCGACGAAAAAGAGCTGGTCGCGGCCTATCCGCGCAATGCCCGCATCCGCATCGAGGGCACCCGCAACCTGATCGCCGCCGCGCGCGCCGCCGGCGCCCGGCGCTTCATCGTGCAGAGCGTCGCCTTCGCCTACGCGCCGGGCCGCGAGCCGCACGTCGAGACCGATCCGCTCAACCTCTCGGACGGCCCGCGTCTGCCGACGGTGCGCGCCGCCGCCGACATGGAGCAGCAGGTGCTCGGCTGCGGCATGGAGCCGGTGGTGCTGCGCTACGGCCTGCTCTATGGGCCCGGCACCTGGACCGAGGGTCCGACGCGCAAGCCGCCCCTGCACGTCGACGCCGCCGCGCATGCCGCGTTCCTGACGCTCACGCGCGGCTCCGGCATCTACAACATCGCCGACGACGAGGGCACGGTCTCGATCGACAAGGCGCGCAAGGAGCTGGGCTTCGATCCGGGCTTTAGGTTGTCGGCCTAACGCGCCCGCGACGGCATTTTGCCCACAATCGTGGCCCCCGGCGCAAACGGCTTGCTGAGAAACCGCGAGCCTTTGAGCCCATAGCGCCAGGGCTTTTCCATCGCTTTGGTGATGCCGATACGCGGGCCGGCGATCACCTCCTCATCACCCTTGCGGGCGAAAATCGCGAACGGCGGCGCGGTCAGCGCGAGCCCGTTGTGGGCGCGGGTGACACCAAGGGCTTCGCACACCCGGCCGGGTCCGGAGCACAGGAGCCGCTCGTCGGCCACCCCACGCCGCCGCCGCATCACCGCAAGCCCCTCGGTCGGCTCGATCGCGCGGATCAGGACCGCGCTGGCCGAGCCCGCCGGCTCGCAGACCAAATTCATGCACCAGTGAATGCCATAGGAGCGGTAGACGTAGGCGTAGCCCGGCGGCCCGAACATGACCGCATTGCGCTCGGTCGGTCCGATAAAGCTGTGCGCGGCCGGGTCGGTGTGGTGATAGGCCTCGACCTCGACCAGCCGGCCGCCGACGCCGTTGACCAGCAGCACCGCGCCGATCAGGTCGGGCGCCACCTCGTGGACGCTGCGACTGAAAAAGCCGCGGGTGAGCCGTTTACCCATGCGCCGAATGTCGCAGTCCCTATGCCGCAAGGTAAATCGCGACTTAACAGAAACACGGCGGCGGTCACCAATCTGTGTCCGCGGAGACACACGCCGGGAACATTTAATTGTTGTCCGCCGCCGCCGCGCTCGGCGCCGCTTTTTGGCCATAGGATTCTCTGAGACCGACGAGAGCGACGGAAATCATTGCGGAGCGTTCCGATTTCGGGAAGGGGCAGCAAGCCGCGAAATCGGCCGGTGGGGGACAGGGGGGCGAGGGGGCCACGACGTGGCCCTTGTGAGTTCGATGGATGCCAAGACACAGTTGAAAACACGCCTGCCGAGCCGGCACGCCACAGAAGGCGCGGAGCGGGCCCCGCACCGTGCGTTCTATTACGCCATGGGTCTGACCTCCGAGCAGATCCATCAGCCCTTCGTCGGCGTCGCCACCTGCTGGAACGAGGCTGCGCCCTGCAATATCGCGCTGATGCGGCAGGCCCAGGCGGTCAAGCAGGGCGTCGCCGCCGGCGGCGCCACCGCCCGCGAGTTCTGCACCATCACGGTGACCGATAGCATCGCCATGGGCCATGGCGGCATGAAAGCCTCGCTCCCGTCGCGTGAAGTCATCGCCGACTCGGTCGAGTTGACCGTCCGCGGCCACGCCTATGATGCGCTGATCGGAGTCGCCGGCTGCGACAAGTCGCAACCCGGCATGATGATGGCGATGTGCCGGCTCAACGTGCCGTCGATCTACATCTACGGCGGCTCGATCCTGCCCGGCACCTTCAAGGGTAAGCCGGTCACCATCCAGGACGTCTACGAGGCCGTCGGCAAGCACTCGATCGGCGCCATGTCGGATGCCGATCTCGAGACGCTTGGGCAGAACGCCTGCCCGTCGGCGGGCGCCTGCGGCGCGCAGTTCACGGCCAACACCATGGCGACGGTTTCGGAGGCGATCGGGCTCGCTTTGCCCTATTCGGCCGGCGCGCCGGCGCCTTACGAGATTCGCGACAAGTTCTGCATGCGGGCGGGCGAGATGATCATGGACTTGATCGTCAGGAAAATTCGCCCGCGCGATATCGTCACTCGCAAGGCCTTGGAGAACGCCGCGGCGGTCGTCTCGGCGACCGGCGGCTCGACCAACGCGGCGCTGCACCTGCCGGCGATCGCCAACGAGTGCGGCATCAAGTTCGATCTGTTCGACGTCGCCGAAGTCCTGAAAAGAACACCTTATATCGCCGATTTGAAACCGTCCGGCCGCTATGTCGCCAAAGACATGTTTGAAGCTGGCGGCGTTCCGCTGTTGATGAAGACGCTGCTCGACCACGGCTATTTGCATGGCGAGTGCCTCACCGTTACCGGCCGAACCGTCGCCGAGAACCTCAAATCGGTGAGTTGGAATGCCGACCAGGATGTGATCCGGCCGGCCGGCAAGCCGATCCTGCCGACCGGCGGCGTCATCGGTCTGAAAGGTAATCTCGCGCCGGAGGGCGCCATCGTTAAGGTTGCCGGAATGGAGCGCTTGCAATTCTCCGGACCGGCGCGCTGTTTCGACGGCGAAGAAGCCTGCTTCGAAGCAGTGAAAAACAAGAAGTACAGGGAAGGCGACGTGCTGGTCATTCGCTATGAGGGGCCCAAAGGCGGCCCCGGCATGCGCGAAATGCTGGCAACAACGGCCGCCCTCTACGGACAGGGCATGGGCGGCAAGGTGGCGTTGATCACCGACGGTCGTTTCTCCGGCGCGACGCGCGGCTTCTGCGTCGGCCATATCGGGCCGGAAGCGGCGGTCGGCGGCCCGATCGAGCTCCTGCGCGACGGCGACATCATTACCCTCGACGGCGCCAAAGGCACGCTCGACGTCAAACTGACGGCGGGCGAGCTCGAGCAGCGGCGCAAGGAATGGAAGCCGCGGGGCGACGAATTCACCTCCGGCTATTTGTGGAAATACGCGCAGCAGGTCGGCTCGGCGCGCTATGGCGGCGTCACCCATCCGGGCGCGGCGGTTGAGAAGGCGTGTTATGCGGATACGTAAGAGCGTGGCAGGCGCTGCGACCGGCGGGGTCTTGGCCGCGCTTATAGGCCTCGCGGTCGCGTGGGGCTTCGGGTTTGCTCCAGGCACCGCCGGCCGTCAGGGCTTCCTGATCCAGCCGGCGTTCGCCTTCGACGGCAGTGCCACACCAGCAACCGCAGAGTTGACACCGCAGGAAGGCCTACGCGCGCCTGACGCGGAGAGCAGCGAGAAGACCAAGGAATTTACCGCGCTCCAATACGCCGCCGACCAGGGTCACGCCGCCGCACAGTGGAAGCTCGGCCGCATGTACGCCGACGGCAACGGCGTCGCGCAGGACAATTTGCGCGCCTTTGACTATTTCAGCCAGATCGCCAATTCGCACGCCGACGAGCCGCCGGGCACGGCGCAAGCGCCCATCGTCGCCAATGCCTTCGTCGCGCTCGGCCGTTATTACCTGACTGGCATTCCAAATTCGACCGTCAAGCCGGACAGCGCGCGGGCGCAACAGATGTTCGCCTATGCGGCATCGTATTTCGGCAATGCCGACGCGCAATACGAACTCGGCCGCCTCTACCTCAACGGCACGCCGAGCGACGTGCATGAAGCGGCGCGCTGGTTTCTCAAGGCGGCGACCCAAGGCCAGTGCCGGGCGCAGGTCGCGCTTGGCGATATCCTGTTCCGCGGGGTGCAGGTGCCGCGGCAGGCCGCGCGCGGCCTGATGTGGCTCACGCTGGGCCGCGATTGCGCCGGCAATGACGGCGCCTGGGTCAAGCCCCTTTATGACAACGCCTTCCGCCGCGCCAACGACGACGAGCGCGCCATGGCGCTGGTTTATCTGAAAGAGTGGATCAACGGCCGGCACGATTAGCGAATAGCGAAGTGGCGAATAGCGAATGGATGCCTTCCATCCCTATTCGCCATTCGCTATTTCGCCATTCGCGTCAGCCGTTCGCTATTTCGCCGCGATATCAAGCTCCACCCAGACCGGCACGTGGTCTGACGGCTTCTCCCAGGAGCGGACGTGCTTGTCGATGCCGACGCTTGCGAGTCGGTCGGCCGCCTGCGGCGACAGCAGCACGTGATCGATGCGGATGCCGTTGTTTTTCTGCCAGGCGCCGGCCTGGTAATCCCAGAACGTATAAAGGCCGGCATCGTCGCTGGTAGCGCGGATTGCATCGGTCAGGCCGAGATTGATCAGCGTGCGGAATTCATCGCGCGTGCGCGGCAGGAACAAAGCGTCACCCACCCAGACCTGCGGATTTTTCGCATCGTCCGTGGTCGGGATGACGTTGTAGTCGCCGGCCAAAATGAGAGGCTCTTCCAGCGCCAGCCGCCCGCGGGCATACGCCGACAGCCGTTTCATCCAGCCGATCTTGAAGCCGTATTTGTCGGTCTGCGGCGGATTGCCGTTGGGCAGATAGAGGCTGACGACGCGCAGCGCGCCGTGCGCCGTCGAAATCACCGCTTCGATGAAGCGGGCATGGTCGTCTGTCTCATCGCCGGGCAGGCCGCTGGTCACTTCGTCGAATTTGAATTTCGACAGGATGGCGACGCCGTTGAATGCCTTTTGCCCGTGGACGGCGACGTTGTAGCCGAGCCCTTCGAATTCGAGCCGCGGAAACGCCTCGTCGGGACACTTGGTTTCCTGCAGGCAGACGATGTCGGGCTTCGTCGCGGCAAGCCAGGTGCGCGCCGCATCGATGCGCTGCTTGATCGAATTGACGTTCCAGGTGGCGATGCGCACGGCGAAAAATCCAGTTTCCGCTCATTCCCGCGCCAGCGGGAATCCAGATGGAGTGTATCAAGATCGCGGTGATTCTGCTGCGTCCCCGCTTTCGCGGGTACGAGCGGATTGTGAGAGCGAAGCCATCGAAAAACACTACAGCGCGAAGCTGGTGCCGCAGCCGCACGATGCGGTGGCTTTCGGATTGTTGACCCGAAACGACGAGCCGATCAGATCGTCGACGAAGTCGATCTCGCTGCCGGCCATGTAGGTGAGTGAGACCGAATCGATCAGCACGGTGGCGCCGTTGCGCTCGATCACGAAATCGTCGTCGGCGCGCGCGCGCTCGGTGTCGAACTTATATTGAAAGCCGGAACAGCCGCCGCCTTCGACGCTCACCCGCAGCATGGTGCCGGCCGGCTCCCGGCGCAAAATCTCGCCGATCCGGGCCGCCGCGCGCTCGGTCACGATGACGTTGGGGTCCATGTTGGCGTCCATATTGACGTTCATGTCCGCTCCGGCCGAAGCGACGCGAGAATCGGCGAATCCGCCAATTGCCACGCCACCTGTGCGATAGTTAAGTGCGGGGACGGCGGAGGTCAATTGCACAAGGCCCGGCTGTTTATGGCGATCAATGGCTCCTCACCGCGCGCACCCTATGCCTGCGATCCGGCGCACAGCCGCGGCCGGCTGCATCCGGAGCCGCCCAGCAAAAGCCGCAGCGCGTTCCGTCGCGACTGCGATCGCATCATCCATTCGACCGCCTTCCGCAGGCTCAAGCACAAGACCCAAGTCTTCGTATTCGACGAGGGCGACCATTACCGCACCCGGCTCACCCACACGCTCGAAGTCGCGCAGGTGGCGCGCGCGCTTGCCCGGGCGCTTGCGCTCGACGAGGATCTCGCCGAGGCGTTGGCGCTCGCCCACGATCTCGGCCATCCGCCGTTCGGCCATGCCGGCGAGCGGGCGCTGGACGAATGCCTGAAGGCGGTCGGCGGCTTCGATCACAACGCGCAGACGCTGCGCGCCGTCACGGTGCTGGAGCGCCGCTATCCCACCTTCGACGGCCTCAATCTCACTTGGGAAACGCTGGAAGGCTTGATCAAGCACAACGGGCCGCTCACCGACCGGGAAGGTCGTCCGCTCGGGCGCTATCGCGAGCGCAAGGTGCCGGACACGATCCGCGCCTATTCGCGCACGCAGGATCTGCAGCTTTCGCGTTTTCCCAGCGTGGAAGCGCAGGTCGCCGCGGTCGCCGACGATATTGCCTACGATGCGCACGATATCGATGACGGGCTGCGCGCCGCGCTGTTTTCGCTCGACGACATCGCCGCCGTCGCACTGCCGGGAAAAATCATCGGCAACGTTCGTGCGGCTTATCCGGACCTCGACGAAAGCCGTGTGGTGCACGAATTCATCCGCCGTCTGATCGGGCTTCTCATCGAGGATGTCATCGCCGAAACCCGGAGGCAGCTTGCGACGCTGGCGCCGCGCTCGGCCGACGAGGTGCGGCAGGCCGATGCGCCGGTCGCCGGCTTTTCCCCCGCCATCGGCGAGGCGGACCGCGCCATAAAAGCCTTTCTCAAGCCGCGCATGTACCGTCATGCCCGGGTCATGCGCGTGATGGATCAGGCCGCTGGCGCTATCAAGAACCTGTTCGCCCGCTACAGCGCACATCCCGAGGATCTGCCGGCCGAATGGCGCGAGGGCCTTGCCGGCGCCGAAGCGCCTGCCCGCGCCCGCCACATCGCCGATTTTATCGCCGGCATGACAGACCGTTACGCGCTCGCCGAGCATGCCCGGCTGTTTGGCTCGACCCCCGAATTGCGTTAGGCGCCCCGCCTCCATCAACGGCATATCGCCTATGGCCGCGACAAGTTTGAGCGCGGCTTCAATATCATGATCGATGTGGTCGTCGCCGATCACGCCGGCTACTTCTACGATTTGGAGAGCGAATTTCATGCGCTTTGGACGCTCGGGCACGCCGCGCCTCATTTACGCTTCATTATCCAAGATGATCGACAAATGACTGCGGCTCGGCTTGTCCTCGCAAAAGGCGTAGTTACCGTGCTTGCCCCGGGCCTCGCACTGCTTGGGGTCCAGGCGCCGGACGAGATGCGGTAAATCCTCCGTAGCTTTCGATGGGTCGACTGCGGTCGAGGGGAAAGGCGCAACGGGGCAGATTTATATGGCCGACAATTTCCGGAGCCGCGATCCGCAGGCGCGCGCCGGCGCCTCGCCGTCACGCGAGAACCTCGGCGATCCGCTGGCGGAACTCGCCCAGTTGATCGGTCAAAGGGCGCCCCGGCCCGCCGACGGCGGCGATGCCGCTTACGGAGCCGAGCGCTACGACGACGCGCCGCTCGCGTCGGAACTCGAATGGATTGCCGGCGAAGCCCCTTACGCCGAGCCGGCCCACGACGCGCATGACAATTACGCCTCGCGCCCGTCCGACGACACAGCGTGGCGGCACGAAGACGACGATCGTGGCGAGGGCCCTGCCGAACCACCGTCGGCGTTCGATGACCTGTCCGATCAGAGCGAGCGGCGGCCGTCCGTATACGATGCGCAATCGCCGCGTTACGAGCCGCCGCCGTACGACCCTTATCCGACCGATAATCGTCCGCGTCACGCGGCCCAGGGGCGACTGGATGGCGATGATGCAGCCGAGGAAGAATACGAACACGACAGCCGCCCGCCTCGCCGCAGCGGCACCATCCTGATCCTTGCCGTCCTGGGCTTGGCGGTGCTCGGCACCGCCGGCGCTCTGGGCTACCGCGCGATGTTCGGCGGCTCGATGGTTTCGGGATTGGTGCCGATCATCAAGCCAGCCGATGGACCGATCAAGGTGAAGCCGAGTCAGGATAAGCAAGCCGGCAAGCCGGGCCAGTCCGACACCGCCGATCAGGGCGCGGGCGAGCGATTGGTCGAGCATCAGGAACAACCAGTCGACGTTCAGTCGGCCAATCCGCCCGTTCCACGTGTCGTCAACACGATACCCGTCGTCTCGAATGCATCCGTGGCGCCGCTCCCTGGTGCGCAGCCGCCCGGCGACGCGAACGCGCCTGCGCTGCCGGTCCAGCCAATTGCTGTGCCGCCGGCCGACCAGGCGCCGCCGCCCACCGCGGCGTTTCCTCCTGCTGGGCAGGCGCTACAGCCAGCCACATCCGGGCCGGTCGCGTCGGGAGCCAAGCAGGTTCACACCGTGATCATTCGGCCCGGCCAGCCGGCGGATGGCAATGCCAATCCGGCTCCTGCCGCCGCATCGCCACCTGCGCATATAGCCCGGCCGCATGAACAGGTAGCGCGGCAGCCGAGGCAGACGGCCACGGCCGGCGGGCCACTTTCCATCGTGCCGTCGCCGGAAGGCGATCTGCAGGCCCGAGCCCCGGCGCGAACGCATGTGGCGATGCGGACGCCCGCGGCGCCGGAAGCGACATCGGCGGGGCCCGGCGGGTATGCGGTGCAGGTTTCCTCGCAGCGCAGCGAGGCTGAGGCCGAGGCGGCGTTCCGCGCCCTGCAAGCCAAATATCCGCAAGAACTCGGCGGCCGCCATCCGATGGTGCGCCGCGCCGACCTCGGCGCCAAGGGCGTGTACTATCGGGCCCTGGTCGGGCCGTTTGCCTCCGACCAGCAGGCCACGGAACTCTGCAGCAAGCTCAAGGCCGCGGGCGGCAGCTGTATCATCCAGAGAAATTAGCGCCTTAGCGCTCGACCCTCGCGCGGCGCGGCAGCTAAGCGGCGATCATGCGTGCGTTCATTACGGGTGTTGCCGGAACGGCTTTGACCGACGCGGAGCGTTCGTTCCTGCGCGAAGCGCAGCCG
>JASHSE010000686.1 GCA_030036975.1 Xanthobacteraceae bacterium
GGTCGAGAACATCGGCGCCGGCTATCACACGCTCGCAGAAGCGTTCTCCGGCTGGCGCGATTCGCCGCCGCACCGCGCCAACATGCTCAACCGCGCCGTCACCAAAATGGGTATCGCCGCCGCTTATGCGCCGCAGTCCAAATACAAGGTCTTCTGGTCGCTGATTCTCGCCCGCCCCGACGAGGCGCACGAGAGCGAGATGCGCCCTCGCCCGTCAAATTCATAAGCTGCATCGCTTCGCGCCGTCGATCACAGCGACTCTTTCTGATTGCGGCTTTCGACCATGCCGCATTTTTCGCTTTCGCACGCGTCTGCTGCGTCGCTTCGCTCCTCGCAATGACGATGGACTGAATCAACTTCATCTCATCCCGCGCAGTCGGGCGGACGTTATCAACCGCGCCGCACCTGCATGCGCTGGCCGGTCGCCACGGTGGCGACGACCGCTGCCGCGGAGACCGACGACGGCGCGAAGCGATGCGGCTTATGAATTTGACGGGTGAGGGCGCATCTCGCTCTCGTGCTGCTCGTCGGGGCGGGCGAGAATCAGCGACCAGAAGACCTTGTATTTGGACTGCGGCGCATAAGCGGCGGCGATGCCCATCTTGGTGACGGCGCGGTTGAGCATGTTGGCGCGGTGCGGTGGCGAATCGCGCCAGCCGGAGAACGCTTCTGCGAGCGTGTGATAGCCGGCGCCGATGTTCTCGACCGCGACGCTGGCGTCGAAATGCGATTGCCGGATGCGCTCCTGGAACGGGCGCCAGGCGTCGTGGTCGAGCTTGTCGCGCGCCGCCATGGCGCGCGCCTGCTCGCCGGCGAGCCGCATTAGTTCGGGATCGAGGACCACCGGGCCGAGGCCGTTACTGGTGCGGTAGCCGGAGATCATGGCGGCCGCCGCGCTGGCGTCGAGCTTGGCGTCGGCGCCCGCCAGATTCTGATAGAAGCTCGGCAGACCGGCCGGCGGATTATTATCCCCGGCGCAGCCGGCAAGCGCCGCCGCAGCCATGAGCAGACCGCAGCCAAACGCCGCGGCCGATAAGCGGACCATCGATATTTCCCCCGTCGCCGCGCGACTTGCCCCGGCAAAAGTGTCGGAAGCATGGAAATTGCCCGCCGGTCAACGCGCGGCGTGCGCTCAGCTTTTGTTAAGCAATTGCTCACCGTTCATTAACGACAAAACAACCGCTTGGCAGCTAATCTTGCGCGCTTTAATTCGGTGTACGCGCGATGGCCGCCGTCGGCAAACGTTTGAAACTGAGCCGCCACTGGGGCCCGGTGCTGGCTGCCGCGGCGGCCGGGCTGGTGCTTGGCGCCGGCGCTTTGCTCGCATTCGGGCGCGATTGGGCAGTGCAGGCGCTGGCGCAAGCCTCGCCGTCGGCTGCTGCGGCGGTCGTCGGCCTCGTCTGTGCCATGTGCGCCATGGGCCCGGCGGCCATCTTCGTGATCCTGCGCGTGCGCGCGCAATACCGGCTGCTGCGCTCGGCGCTCAACAACATGACGCAGGGCCTGTGCATGTTCGATCAGGCCGGGCGGCTCATCCTGTGCAACGAAACCTACATCGAGATGTACCATCTGCCGCGCGGCGACGCCGAGCGCGGCACGCCGCTGCGCGATCTCTTGGTCCATCGCGCCGCCGCCGGCACGTTCACAGGCGACGTGGACACCTACATTGCCGCATGCCTGCGGCAGGTCGCCGAGGGCCGCACCGAGACCAAAACCATCGAGATCAAGGACGGTCGCGTCATCGCGCTGGTCAGCCGGCCGATAGTCGGCGGCGGCTGGCTCGCCACGCATACCGACGTCACCGAGCAGCTGCTCGCCGAGAAGGAGCGCGACACGCTGCGCCAGCGCGAGGACCGGCGCCGCGCCATCGACGCAGCGATCTCGTCGTTCCGCGAGCGCGTCGAAAGCGTGCTGCGGAGCGTCGGGCAAAGCGCAACCGCGATGAAGGCGGCGGCACGCACGCTGCTGTCGACCTCCGATCATACGCTACAGCGTACCGAAGGCGCGGTGCACGGCTCCAATGACGCCTCCGCCAACGTCGAGACCGCAGCCTCGGCGGCGGCCGAACTGTCCAGCTCGATCCGCGAGATCAGCCGCCAGCTGACCCAGACCAACGAGGTGGTACGCAGCGCCGCCGCCGACGCCAACGCTACCAACGACGACATCGCGGCGCTGGCGCAGGTGGCGCAGAAGATCGGCGACGTGGTCAAGCTCATCCAGGACATCGCCGGCCAGACCAATCTGTTGGCGCTCAATGCCACCATCGAGGCGGCGCGCGCCGGCGAGGCCGGCCGCGGCTTTGCCGTGGTCGCCTCCGAGGTGAAATCGCTCGCGGTGCAGACCGCCAAGGCGACCGAGGAGATCACCCGCGAAATTCTCTCGGTGCAGAGCTGCACCACCAACGCGGTGAGCGCGATCCGCGCCATCACCCAGCGCATGCAGGACATCAATTACTACACGACCGAAGTCGCCGGCTCGGTCGAGCAGCAGGAAGCCGCCACCGGTGAAATCTCGCACAACGTCGCCAGCGCCGCCTCCGGCGCCAAGGCGATCGTCGCCGCACTCGACGAGGTCGCAGGCGGCGTCACCAAGACGCGCAGCTCGGCGCAGACCATGCTGCAAGCCTCCGAACAGGTCGAACAAGCGACCGCAAAGCTGCGCAGCGAAGTCGAAGATTTCTTGGGTACGGTTGCGGC
>JASHSE010000687.1 GCA_030036975.1 Xanthobacteraceae bacterium
ATGCAGGAGGCGGGCATGAGCCGCGTCTCGCGCGCATGGGACGATGGCCACGCCGCCATCATCCTTGCGCATGGCCGGCGCACACCAGGATAACGCCCCGACGCGCAAACCTGCGCCGCGGTGAAGATCGCGCCTTCACCGCGTGCAGGTCATGAAAAAGCCTCTCGTCGGGCGCGCGGCTATTTTCGCGCGTTGCGAATCGCTAAGGCGTAATCCGCTCGACCGTACGCGCGTGCTCGCGTGCGGGCAGAGCCTCCTTGGCGCGGCTGTGGTCCTGGCCGGAGACCGGCAGTTGCAACACGGTGGCGCGCTGGCCCGGCATCAGCCGGGTGACCATCACGATCTGGCCGCCCGGGAATTCGAGCGCGTCGTGATGCACGTGCGGGTCATCCATGTTGACTTGGCGGAATCGGGCAACTTTGTGATCGACGCGAGCTTTGCCGAACAAGCTGAAGGCGCGGTCATACTGGACTTCGTCCTCGAACGCGATCTCGGTGCCGGGCAGCAAGCAAACCGCCACATCCGGCTCGCCGACGGCCGAAAAGCCGCGGGTGATGGAGCGGGTAAAATCGGTCGTGACCAGCTTGTCGCCGACTTTCGCCGGCCGCGAGGCGACGAGATGCAGGCTATAGTCGCACATTGGGGCACTCCTTTAGTGAAAAGCCGAACCGGCTCCTCGACCGTTGAACCCGGCTGTTGACCGAATGTTCCTTGGCGGCGCCCGCGGCCGCGCGTGGCGCGCATCGCTGCGTGTCCCGCCGATTGTCGGCGATGCGACTTGATCGCGAACCGCACCGATGCTTCGGTGCGTGCAGGCGCATCCCGCATCACCGACACGCGGCCGAAGGATGGACCAGCGCACCGCCGATCCGTCGATCGTGAACGACCGGCCGGACGCCCAGGCGCGGTTTCCGAGCGCGGCGCTGCCGCAATCCATCGCTGCCGAAAAAACCCATAAGGATCATGTGCCGCGTGGCATCCTCTGCATGGTCCTTGCCACAATCCTGTTCTCGACCGCCGGGGCGCTGACCAAATGGCTGGTCGGCATCTACCCGGTCGGCGAAGTGGTGTTCGCGCGTTCGCTGACGTCATTCGTGGTCTGCGCCGCATTCATGCTGCCGATGACCGGTGTTGCGGTCTATGCCACGCGCCGGCCGCGCGATCATTTGGCCCGCGGCCTGTCGCAGGCCACTTCGCAAACGCTGTTTGCGCTCGCATTCACCTTGATGCCGCTCGCCGGCGCCGTCTCGATCAATTTCTCGGCACCGCTGTTCGCCGCCTTGGTGTCGATTTTCTGGCTCAAGGAGCGCACCAATCCGGCGCGCTGGACGGCGCTGTTGATCGGCTTCGCCGGCGTGCTGATCGTGGCGCGGCCGGGCGCCGGCGCGTTCTCGCTCGGCGCCCTGTTCGCGCTCGGCAACGCGGTGCTCTACGGCAGCGTCACGGTCGCCGTGCGCGGCATGAGCAAGACCGAATCCGCCAATACGCTGATGATCTGGCAGCTCACCACGCTCGCGTTCCTTCATTCCTTCCTGCTGCTGTTCGGCTTTCGTTGGCCGCAACCGATCGATGCCGTCATGATGTTCGGCAGCGGCTTTGCCAACGCGATCGGCCAGTATTTCTGGACCCAGTCGCTGCATCTTGCCCCGGCCACCGCGGTCGCGCCGTTCTATTACCTGATGCTGGTCTGGGCGCTCGGTTTCGGCTTTTTCATCTGGGGCGACGTGCCGTCCGCAAGCCTGCTGCTCGGCTCCGCCATCGTCGTCGCCTCCGGCTTCTTTCTGTTCTGGCGCGAGGCGCGGCTGCAGCGCTCGCTGGCGCGTGCGGCGCGGCGCGGGCAACGCGCTGATTCACAGCCGGCGCTGCGGCTTTATTGCGAGCGCCACGCAGCGGTTCAGGCCCCGATTTGACCAAGTCGCAATGCGCGTGACCGCGCTCCAAGGAAATGAATGCGGCGGCAAGGCGCGTGGCGCGGATGCCTTCGGGTGTGATCGTGATACCGGGCGGGGAGATTTGAGGGAGGAAAGCCCTTCTCAAAGTTGGGCGTCGTACCAATAGCCCGCCCTACGCTCGCTCAATGACATTTGATTTAGCCGGCGCTATACTTGAAAACCCATCTTTCGCTTCCTATCTGTCCTCGTATCCTCTAGCACATTAAGGATGTCTATGGCCGATACGAGAGCGCGTGCCGTTGCGGAAACGGTATTTGATCGCAATCAGAGGCGAGAAGCCCAGATCAGTGAAGCGTTGAAGCAGGAAGCGGTTCGCCACGATGCGGCAGTCAAGAATATGCATCGCTTGCGGGCGCTGCGTCTGCAACGAGAGGCAAAAGCAAATAACAAGAGCGCGCCTGCTTGATCTGTGCCGATGAGTACGGCGCATCGGCGCCGGTTGCGCGGCCGGACTGAGGTCTTACTGAAATGGGCAGACAGGCGGCTGTCGCGCTTTACGTGGTCGCGATGGCAGCCGTTATAGTGGGTGTGGATTTCGTGTTCTTCAGACACCGCGTCTGGGAACGGTTGATTGTGAATATTGGCATTGTTTTGGTGTTCGCGGCTTTCTATTTGAGATTCCTCAGGTTTCCATGATCGCCCGGATTGAGCGCAGCGCAATCCAGGATATCATTTCGGGATGGTTCGATGAGCCAACCACCACATGCCCCGGAGACGCCATGCTGTCGGCCCTTTTGAGTGTGACACAACGGTTATGAGCGCCATCGGCAGCAGCAAAGCCCCGATCCTGGCGGCGCCGCCCCGGCCGCAGGCGCGGACCAGCCTGCGGCAATCGCTGCGCGCCATGCGCGAGAACGCACTGGCCGCTCACGATGAAGAAAATTTCAAAGCCGACATCATCGTGCAGCGCATCTTGTGGCGTCGCATGTTCATCATCAACGAGCCGAACGCCATCCGCCACGTGCTGCTCGACAATGCGGCGAACTACACCAAATCCGAGGTCGGCCGCCGCTTGCTGGAGCCGGGCCTCGGCCGCGGGCTTCTGACCAGCGAAGGCGAAACCTGGCGGCGCCATCGCCGCATCATGGCGCCGTCGTTCGATCCGCGCAGTGTCGCCGGCTATGCGCCGATCATGACCGCCGTCACCGAGGAGCTCTTGGCGCAATGGGACGCGCTGTCTGAGCCGCACGAAACCGACGTCGCGGCGGCGATGATGCATGCCACCCTGCACATCATTTCGCGGGCCATGTTTTCTTCCGACTCCGACGAAATCGTCGATACCGTCGAGAGTGGCGTCAACACTTATCAGAACACGGTGCGGCCCGGCCTGCTCGATCTGCTGCACGTGCCGCTATGGCTTACGCGCATCATCGCGCCGCAGCCGACGCACGGAATCTTCGACGAGTTCGACAAAAAGGTCGATCGGCTCCTCACCGAGCGCGGCTGCAAGCCCGACGCCGAACCCAAGGATCTGCTCGCGCGCCTCATCGCTGCGCGCGACAGCGAAGGCGGCGGCGCCATGACCGCGCAGGAAGTGCGCGACCAGGTGGTCACTATCTTCATGGCGGGCCACGAAACCACCTCGCAGGCGCTGTCCTGGACCTGGTATCTGCTGGCGCAGCATCCGGCCGTCGAGCGCAAGCTGCACGACGAGCTGGCCGCCGTACTCGGCGGGCGTACGCCGCGCTACGACGATATCGGCAATCTGCGCTACGCGCGGATGGTCATCGAGGAATCCATGCGGCTCTATCCGCCGGCGCACACCATCGGGCGGCAGCCGGTCGCGGCCGACGAGGTGCTCGGCCACCGCATCCCCGCCGGCGCCGAGGTTTTGATCATGCCGTGGCTTTTGCACCGCAAGCCCTCGCTGTGGGAGAACCCCGAGTGCTTCGAGCCGGAGCGGTTCGAGGCGGAGCGCGCCGCGGCGCGGCCGCGCTTTGCCTACATTCCGTTCGGCGCCGGGCCGCGCATCTGCATCGGCGCCGCTTTCGCTCTGACCGAGGCGGTGCTGATCCTGGCCACGATCGCGCAGCGCTATCGGCTGCGGCTCAAGCCTGGCCATCCGGTCGAGCCACAGGGGTTGATCACGTTGCGTCCGCGCTACGGCATGCAGATGATTTTGGAGCATCGGCAAGTGCGTAGTCGGCAAGTGCGTAGGATGGGTTGAGCGCAGCGAAACCCATCGTGCGGCGTTGCGGCCTGATGATGGGTTTCGCTGCGCTCAACCCATCCTACAACTTACGTCGCGCAGCGTGTTGCGGCTTAACGATGGGTTTTCGCAGGGGCTCCCTTTTGCGTATCCCGGTCCTCGGGCCATTATCCATTATGCAGACAACCCGGATGAAGCGAATTCAACATTAGGTTAGAGTGCCAGCTCGGACCCTGGTCAGGTTGGGAGCCTTCATCATGACTTCGGGTTTCATGACTTTGGGTTTCACGACTTCGGGTTTCACGACTTGGGATTTCGTCCGCACGAGCGGCTTGGCACTGGTTGCCGCCGCAAGCTGCACCAACGCCGCAGCCGCCGGCTCGCCGTTCGACGGCGCCTGGAGCGTGACCGCCGTGACGCAGCAAGGCGGTTGCGACCCCACCTATAACTTTTCCGTCCGGATCGCCGGCGGGCTTATCACCCTTCCGGGATTTGCCGGCTTCAGCGGCCACGTCGCAGAGGGCGGCGCGGTTGCGGCATCGGTCTCGACTTCGGGCACGCAGGTGACAGCGTCGGGCAAGCTGGCCAGGTCGGCCGGCGGTGGACAATGGAACAGCCGCTCGAAGGACGGCACGTGCGGCGGATATTGGACCGCGCGCGCAAGGTCGCGCTGAGTCGAGCCAAGCGCCGCCGCTCATCATTTGCGCGACCGGCTGCTTGCGAGCACAACTAAAATATGTCGGCGACCACATAGAATTAAGCTTTTATTAAGCGCACAATTCGAATCTCCCCCCGAACGTGTCATTTTTGGCAATACAATCCGATCCGACCGAGGGGGGAGCAGGATGCTCAGGATTTTTGCACTTTTGACGGTGCTGCTCGCCGGCGCCACCGTTGCCGGCGCGGCGCTCGCTGCCGAGCCCGAGCACGGCACGCGCGACCAGGCGGTGGCCATGGTCAAGCGGGTCGAGACCATGTTCCAGAAGGATGGCGCCGGCGCCACCTTCAAGGCGATCACGGCCAGGACTTTCAATGATCGCGACCTCTATCCTTTCGTCTACACACTGGACGGCACCGATTGCGTGGCCCACGGCGCCAATTCCGCGATGGTGGGAAAGAACCTGATCGGCCTCAAAGACCAGGATGGCAAGTTTCTTATCCACGAACTGTCCGAAGCCGCCAAGAAAGGCGGCGGCTGGGTCGACTACAAATGGCCGAACCCGATCACCAAGCTGATCGAGGCCAAATCCAGTTATGTCGAGCGGATGGGCGACTTCTTCGTCGGCGTGGGGGTGTACCGCTAACTCTATTACCTCGCCGCTCTTCGATATACCGGCCCGCCTGATCGTCGGCGCTGGAAAGGCGCATTTCCATCATGCTTCGGCGGCTTGCCAACGTGCCCATTATCGTCAAGGCGTTCGCAGCGCCGATTCTGCTTTTGGCCTTCCTGCTCGTGCTCGGCGCCTGGAGCTACCTGTTCATTGCCGAGACCGCGGCCGGACTCGACGCCATGTCGCGGTCCAAGCTGCCGACATGGAATGCCGTCGAGCGGCTCAGTGAAGCTTTGACGGAGACGCAGATTTCGCTGTTTCGCTACGTCTCGTGGATGAACAGCGGGGTCGATCGCGCCACGCTGAAAAAGTCCGAGGACGAGCTGAAGGCGCGCGACGCCTACATCTCCTGGCGCATCGACACGCTGCTTGCGCACGGCAACCTTCCCGAGCACGAGCGCAAACTCCTGGAAAAGGTGCGGGACGGCTGGCGCAAGTTCGGCAAATTGTCCAAGGATGCCATCGAGATGGGCGCGGTGCAGCCGAGCATGGCCGTCATGATGCTGGGCGAAATCGATGATCTGCTTTCGGGGTTGACCAAGAACACCGATGAGATCGCGCAATCGATCCGTCTGTCGAGCCAAAACTTCGCCTCTTCCATGGTCGACTCGGCGCGGCAAAGCCGCGCCATCCTGGTCGCCGCGTTTGTGATCGTCATTCCGCTGAGCGTGCTCGTGAGCATATTGGTCGCGCTATCGATCGTGCGGCCGGTGCGCAAGGTGACCGGCAACATGCTGGCGATCTCCAAAGGCGATCTCGGCACGACGATCGGCTACGCCGACCGCTCCGACGAGATCGGCCGGATGGTCAAGGCCATCGGCGTTTTCCGTGACAACGCCGCGCAGATTCGCGAGATGGAGGAACGGCAACGCGCCGAACAGCAGCGCCATGCCGATTTGCGCAAGGCCGAGATGAACGCC
>JASHSE010000688.1 GCA_030036975.1 Xanthobacteraceae bacterium
GTGAATGGCGACATGAAATCCTCCGTGATGAAGCGCTGCATCTCGGCATGAAGTTATCGTGCCGCGGCGGCCGATGCGAGACGGGATATTGCCATCGCCGGTGTCGTCGTCGCCGGCGCGATTGCAGGGCGCAACAGTCCCGTATTAGGGTCAAAATTCCTTTCGGCGGCACCGGTAACGAGTGTGAAATGAAGCGCAGCAGCGATCGCATTCTCACCACCCATGTCGGCAGCCTGATCCGGCCGCCGGCGCTGCAGGAGTTTTTGCGCGCCAAGCAGGCCGGCAAGCCGTACGACCAGGCCGCCTACGGCGAGTGCTTGGCGCAATCGGTCGCCGAAGTCGTGCGCCAGCAGGCCGAAGTCGGCGTCGATGTGGTCTCCGACGGCGAATTCGGCAAATCGATCTCGTGGTCGCAATACGTGCTCGAGCGCTTGAGCGGCTTCGAGCGGCGGCCGATCAAGGCCGGGACCAAAAATCCGTTCACGCGCGGCGTGGACCGCGAAAAGTTCGCCGCGTTCTACGCCGAGCTCGACGCCCGCGAAGGCGTGGCGACCACGGTCGAAGCGGTCTGCGTCGGTCCGATCAGCTACACCGGGCAGGCGGAGCTCGAACGCGACATCGACAATTTCAAATCGGCGCTCAAGGCGGTGAACGTCGAAGAGGCGTTCCTGCCGGTCGCCGCGCCGGCCAGCGTCATTCCGGACCGCAAGAACGAATACTACAAAACCGACGAGGAACTGATCCGCGCCATCGGCGCGGCGATGCGCAGCGAATATCGCACCATCATCGATTCCGGCTTTTTGCTGCAGCTCGACGATGCGCGCGCCGCCGTCACCTACGACCGCATGGTGCCGCCGGCGAGCTTTGCCGATTACCGCAACTGGCTCGCGCTGCAGATCGAGGTCACCAATGCGGCCATCGCCGGGCTGCCGGCCGACCGTATCCGCTACCACGTCTGCTGGGGTAGCTGGCCCGGCCCGCACTCAAGCGACGTGGCGCTCAAGGACATCGTCGATCTTATTCTACGGCTCAATGTCGGGGCGCTGGTGATCGAAGGCGCCAATCCGCGCCACGAGCACGAATGGCGGGTCTGGGAAAGCGCCAAGCTGCCCGCGGGCAAGGTGCTCATTCCCGGCGTGATCAGCCACGCCACAAACGTCGTCGAGCACCCGGAACTGGTCGCCGAACGCATCGTGCGTCTGGCCCGCTTGGTCGGGCGCGAGAACGTCATCGCCGGCACCGATTGCGGTTTTGCGCAAGGCCCTTTTCACCGCCGCGTGCACCCGAGCATCATGTGGGCCAAGCTCGCGGCGCTCGTCGAAGGCGCGCGGCTCGCCAGCGCCGAGCTGTGGCGGTAGCGCTGCAGGCGGCGCCGTTATTCGGCGGCGACTGCGTGCACGGGTTCGTCTTCTTCCAGCACCGGGCCGATTTTGGCGCCGAACAGCCAGCGCTGCAGCCGGTCGAGATAAAGGTAGACGACCGGCGTGGTGTAGAGCGTCAAGAGCTGGCTCAAGGCGAGCCCGCCGACCATGGCGTAGCCCAGCGGCTGCCGCATTTCCGAGCCGGCGCCGTTGCCGAGCGCCAGCGGTACGCCGGCGAGCATTGCCGCCGCCGTGGTCATCAGGATCGGCCGGAAGCGAAGCAGACACGCCTCGCGGATCGCGGCGATCGGCGGCAGGTGGCGGTCGCGCTCGGCCGCGATGGCGAAATCGACCAGCATGATGCCGTTCTTCTTGACGATGCCGATCAGCAGGATGATGCCGATGATGCCGATCACCGACAGGTCCATGTGGCCGAGCCGCAGCGCCAACAGCGCGCCGATGCCGGCCGACGGCAGCGTCGACAGGATGGTCAAGGGATGAATGAAGCTTTCATAGAGCACGCCCAGGATGATGTAGACGACGATGAGCGCCGCCGCGATCAAAGCCGGCTCGCTTTTCAGCGAAGTCTGGAACGCCTGGGCGTTGCCCTGAAAGGTCGGAATGATGGCCGACGGCATGCCGATGTCGTTCGACGCCTTGGTCACCGCCTTGACGGCCTCTCCCAGCGAAACTCCCGGCGCCAGATTGAACGTGATGGTCGCCGCCGGAAACTGGGCCTGATGCGAGATCAACAGCGGGCCGACGCCGTTCGAGTCGATGCTGGCCAGCGCCGAGAGCGGCACCGCACCGCCGGTCAGCGGCGATTTGACGTAGAGCCGGTCCAGCGTGGCAAGGTCTTTCTGCAGGTCCGGCAGCACTTCGAGCACGATGAAATAGGTTTTCAGCTGGGTGAAGTATTGGGTGATCTGCCGCTGGCCGAAGGCGTCGTTGAGCGTGTCGTCGATGAGCTGCGGCGAAATGCCGAATCGGGCGGCCTGGTCGCGGTTGATGGTGACCTGCAGCTTGGGCGCGTTGGCCAACAGGTCGCTGGTCACGTCGGCGAGCTGCGGCAGGGTGCGCAGCTTCTCGGTCAGCTTCTGCGACCATTCGTTCAGCTCGTCGATGTTGGAATCCTGCAACGTGTACTGAAAGCTGCCGCGGGCGATGCGGGCGCCGACATTGATATCCTGCGCCGGCTGCAAGAACAGATTGGCGCCCTCGACCTTGGCAAGCTGCGGCCGCAGGCGGTCGATGATCTGCGATGAATTGAGCGTGCGCTCGTCGCGCGGCTTGAGCGAGAGGAAGTAGCGGCCGGTATTGGCGGTCTGCGCGCTGCCGGTCGAGCCGGTCTGCGAGCCGAAGCCATCGACGTCGGGGTCGCGCAATATCACGTCGCCGAGCTTTTGCATCAGGCGCATCATCTCGTCCGGCGAGGTCTGTTGCGCCGCTTCGGCGAAGCCGGTGATGATGCCGGTGTCCTGGATTGGAAAGAAACCTTTGGGAATCTCGATGGCGAGAATGAGCGTGAGCGCCATGGTGGCGAAGAACACGCACAAGGTGGTGCCCCGGTGCGCCAGCACGATGTCGAGCGTCCGCCGATAGAACGAGATCATGGCGGCAAAGCCGCTCTCGATCACCCGGTAAAGCCGGCCATGGGTCTGCGTTTCGGCGCGCATGAAACGCGAGGACATCATCGGCGCCAGCGTCAGCGACACCAGCGCGGATACCGCGATCGAGGCGGTGACGGTGAGGGCGAATTCGCGGAACAGCCGGCCGATGATGCCGCTCATCAGCAACAGCGGGATGAACACGGCGATCAGCGAGCAGGAGATCGACAGCACGGTGAAGCCGATCTCGCGCGCGCCCTTGAGCGCGGCGGTGAACGGCGTCTCGCCGTGCTCGACGTGCCGATAGATATTCTCCACCACCACGATGGCGTCGTCGACCACGAAGCCGATCAAGATGGTGAGCGCCATCAGCGACAGATTGTCGAGCGAGAAGTTCATCAGGTACATCGCGGCGAACGAGCCGGCGAGCGCCAGCGGCACCGTGACGCTGGGAATGAGCGTGGCCCAGAAATTGCGCAGGAACAGAAGAATCACCATCACCACGAGGCAGATGGTCAGCACCATGGTGAATTCGACGTCGGTGACCGAGGCGCGTATCGTCACCGTGCGGTCGAGGATGGTCTCGACGTGGACCGCAGGCGGAATGCGGGCGGTGAGCTGCGGCAATTCCGTTTTGATCTTGTCGATAGTGTCGATGACATTGGCGCCGGGCTGCTTGTACACCGCGAGAATGACGCCGTCGCGATTGTTCTGATATCCGGCAACGGTGCGGTCGAGCGGGGCGGACACCGCCTGGCCGACGTCGCGCACCCTGATCGGCGCGCCGTTGCGGTAGGCCAGCACGACGTCGTTGAATTTGTCGGCGTCGGTGATCTGGTCGTTGGCGGCAATCGTGAAGCTGATCTTGTCGCCGTTGATCACGCCCTTGGCCGCATTGGTGGTGGCGTTGGCGAGCGTGCCGCGGATGTCTTCGAGCGTAATTCCCGTGGCGGCGAGTTTGGCGGGGTCGACCTGAACGTGAATCGACGGCGCGCGGTCGCCGAACACCAGGACCTGGGCCACGCCCGCGACCTGCGAGATTTGCTGCGCCAGAAAAACGTTGGCGTATTCATCGACCGTGGTCAGCGGCATGGTGTCGGAGTGCACCGAAAACAACAGAATGGCGACGTCCGCCGGATTGACCTTTTTGTAGGCCGGCGGCGTGGTCAGCGATTGCGGCAGCGTCTTGGTTGCCACCGTGATCGCCGCTTGCACGTCCTGGGCGGCCGAGTCGATGTTGCGGTCGAGCTCGAACTGAATGACGATGGTGGAGGCGCCCTCGGTGCTCTGCGACGTCATCTGCGTGACGCCGGCGATCTGCCCGAACTGTTGCTCGAGCGGCGCTGCGACCGACGTCGCCATGGTTTCGGCGCTGGCGCCGGTCCAGGTCGTGGTGATCTGAATGGTGGGGAAATCGACCTGCGGCAGCGGCGCCACCGGCAGGAACGGAAACGACACGATGCCGACAAAGGCGAGCGCCGCCATCAACAAGGTCGTCGCGATCGGGCGCCGGATGAACGGTTCGGAGAGGTTCACGACGGATTGCCTTGCGCCGCGGTGTGCTCAGGCGTGATGGTTACCGCCGCGCCGGTCTGCAGCTTGTATTGCCCGTCGGTGACCACGTGCTCGCCCGCGGCGATGCCGGAGGTGACGATGGTGCGGTCGCCGGTTGTGGTGCCGGTGATAATGGGCCGCGGCTCGACCGTGTTGTCGGCCTTGACCACCCAGGCGAACAGGCCGTTCGGGCCGCGTTGCACGGCCAGCGGCGGAATGACGACGGCGTCCTTGCGGACGTCCAGCAACAGCCGTGCATTGACGAACTCGCCCGGCCACAAGGTCTCGTCCGCATTGGCGAACATCGCCTTGAGGCGATACGTCGCCGTCGTCTGATCGATCATGTTGTCGATGGTCGCCAGCGCGCCGGTGCTCAAGAGGCGAACATTGTCGCGATCGAAGGCGGCGACTTCCACGGCACCGCGCGCCATGGCAGCGCGCACGTCATCGAGCGTTTGGGCGGGCAGCGTGAACAGGACGGCAGTCGGCTGCGTCTGCGTGAGCACCGCAATGGCGCCCTGGTCGCTGGCGTGGACGATGTTGCCGGGATCGACCAGGCGCACGCCCATGCGGCCGTCGCTCGGTGCCACGATATTGGTGTAGTCGAGGTTGGTCTGCGCCGTCTCGATAGCGGCAATGTCGGCGTCGATCGAAGCTTTCGCCTGATCGACCTTGGACTGCTGCAGATCGAGGTTCTGCTGGGTCTCGGCGTTTTTTTGCACCAGCGTTGCGAAGCGGACGAGGTCCTTCTCGTCGGCAATGAGCGCCGCCTCGTCGATCGCCTTGCGCGCCTTGGCCTGGTCGAGCGCCGCTTGGTAAAGGCGCGGATCGATCTTGGCCAGCACCTCGCCTTTTTTGACGCGCTGGCCTTCCTTGAAAAAGACGTCCTGCAGCTTGCCGTCGACCTGGGTATGAATGGCGACCGTGAACAGCGCTTGCACGGTGCCGAGTCCGGTCAGGTAAATCGGCACGTCCTGGCGGGTGGCGGCGGCGATACTGATGGGGACGCTGGTGTGCGCTTTGCTCCGGGCACCAGTGCGGGCCGCGCCAGGGGCCTGGCTCCAATAGACCAAGCCGCCAACGGCTGATAGCGCGCAAATAGCGGCAATAACCAATCCGCGGCGCCGCTTGCGGGTCGCTCCGGTCGGTTGGCTCTCCAAGGGCGCTCCTCAGTCCCCGTCGCGATTTTCTGTACCGGTTTGGGTTATCATTCTCCTTCAATTCACTCTGTCGCTACGGGAAAGCCATTGCCGAGAATGAAAGCGGTGGTTCTTTCGCTCGCTGAATAAAATTCCGCTGCCGCCGCATATATTCTGCGTAAAAAATGCGATTGACAGTTACGGCGAGGGAGGCGGTCGGCCGGGTTCATTGCCGGGTCCCGATTTGCTAGGTTTGGCTCCCAGCAGGGGCCCTCGGCAGGAGATCGATCATGCTCGATATCGCACGGAAACAAAGCCTAGCTCCCTTCGACACGGCGCGGCTCGACCGGCTGATGGACGAAGCCGGCATCGACATTCTGGTCGTCACGTCCAAGCACAACGTGCAGTACCTGCTCGGCGGCCATCGCGCCTTTTTCTTCGAATCGATGGATGCGATGGGACTGAGCCGCTACCTGCCGGTTTTCGTCTATCCCAAGGGCGCGCCCGACAAAGCCGGCTTCTTCGGCCACCGCATGGAGAATTATCAGAACGAGGTAAAGCCGTTCTGGGTGGCGGAGCTCGACGTCAAGAGTTCAGGCTCGGTCGACGTCATGGAGAAAGCCGCCGCTTACATTCGCAAGCTAGCGCCAAAACCGCGTCGGCTCGGCGCCGAACTGGCGTTCATTCCGGCGAACTCCACGGCCGTGTTGCGCAAGGCTTTTCCGGACAGCGAAATCAAGGACGCGCTGTTCGTCCTCGAGCGCCTGCGCGCGCGCAAAACGCCGGAAGAACTCGAGAAGCTGCGCATCGCCTCCGACCTCGTCATCGATTCCATGCTGGCGGTGATCAACAGCCATGGGCCGGGCGCCACCAAGGCCGAGCTCGCCGAAGCGCTGCGGCGCGAGGAGACGATGCGCGGCTTGACCTTCGACTATTGCCTGATCGCCGCGGGCTCGAGTCTCAATCGCGCGCCGTCGGATCAGCGTTGGGAACAGGGCGATCCGCTGTCGCTCGATTCAGGCGGCAATTATCACGGTTATATCGGCGATCTCGCCCGCATGGCGGTCGTCGGCGAGCCGGACAGCGAACTCGTCGATCTTTTGGCCGAGGTCGAAGCCATCGAGCAGGCGTCGATGAAGCCGATCCGCGCCGGCGTCCTCGGCAAGGAGATTTATGCCGCCGCCGACACCGTGCTGCACAAATCCAAGCTGCACAATCACATCCATTTTTTGGCGCACGGCATGGGTCTGGTCAGCCACGAGGCGCCGCGGCTGACCAATTCCGGCCCGGTGCCCTATGATGCTTATGACGCGGAGCGGCCGCTCGAAGCCGGCATGGTGGTTTCGGTGGAAACCACGCTGCAGCATCCCAAACGCGGCTTCATCAAGTTCGAAGATACGGTGGTGGTGACGCCGAGCGGTTTTGAGGTCTACGGCGACCGCGCCCGCGGCTGGAATCGCGCCGGCGGCTGATCTTGCCTCTGCAGCCGCTCGATAAAGTGGCCGCGCGTGTGATCGGCGCCGCTAAGACCTGCTCCGCTGATCCTGCGCCGCGGCGCGCAGCTTGTGCATGTAGCCGAAGCAGACGAGGCCGGCCAAAGCCCAGGATACGCCGGCAATGACGAAGATCGTCGGATCGACACGCGGCCAAATGTTGGTGATGAGGGCGCAGGTGATGCCCCATCCGATCATCACGATGAACGCCCGCGGCAAGAGGTAAGTCATGATTCGCGCCCCTTCGGTTGGGCGCGATGGTGTTGTGATAGGGTTAACGAGCGGTTAAGCGATGGTGCCGCGGGCCGCTGTCGGCAGCGCAGGAGAGTAGCCGTGTGCAACATTGGCTCTTTGTTGGGCGCCCACGTCTTGCTGGCTGCGGCGCTGTGGTCCGGCGTTGCCAATGCCGAGCGCACGCGCGCCGTCGGGCCGGCTGCGGCGCGGAGCGCGCGGTCGAGCATCATCCTCGCGCAAACATTTCATGTGCGGCCGAGCGTGCCAGGCTCGAGCGATTCGGGTGACCTGGGCGGCTCGTCGGACGGCACCCATGCGCCGCCGAGGGTGCCGGGCTCGAGCGACTCGGGTGACCTGGGCCGCTCCTCGGCTGGTTCACATGCACCGCCCCCAGTGCCGAATTTCAGCGGCTCGGGACGTGCATCGAGCGGTTCGCACGTGGCGCCGGCAGTGTCGAACGGATCGGGCTCCTCGCATGCCGCGCCGGGTGTGCCGGTCTTCAATGATGGTGCGAGCAACGCTCCCGCGCAGTCGCATGCGCTGTCACCAATGCCCAAAGGGACGGGCGCTTCGCATGCCGCTCCCGGAGTGCCGATGATGGGCGGCAATCCCTAAAACGCGCGCGCTCGTACAGCATCTGCTCGCGGCGCACAGTGCGCCGTGTCGCTCCTGAAAATCCGGCATTACTCGACGCAGCCGCCGATCGGCTGCTTGCAGGTGAAGCCGTTACCGCGACAGCGCTGCAATGC
>JASHSE010000689.1 GCA_030036975.1 Xanthobacteraceae bacterium
AGACTTGACCCTGCGCCCCAACTTGTTCAATCCGTTCGGCACGGCACGGATTGGCCGGCGGCTAACGCAACGGGCTGTTGGCCGTGCTTAATACGGAACCGATCACGTCATGGCGCTCGTCGAACCAACAGCACGTGAAGCCGGGCAGGATTTTATCCGCGACATCGTGCGCGCGGATTTGGCGTCCGGGCGCCATAAGTCCGTCGTCACGCGCTTTCCGCCGGAGCCGAACGGCTACTTGCATATCGGCCACGCCAAGGCGATCTGCCTCAGCTTCGGCATCGCCGAGGAATTCGGCGGCCATTGCAACCTGCGCTACGACGACACCAATCCGACCAGGGAAGCGCAGGAATATATCGATGCCATCGAGCGCGACGTCCATTGGCTCGGCTTCGATTGGGGTTCGCATCTCTATCACGCCTCCGATTATTTCGAGCAGCTCTATGCCTGGGCCGAGGATTTGATCCGCGCCGGCAAGGCCTACGTGGACGATCAGTCGCAGGACGAGATGCGCGCGACGCGCGGCACGCTCACCGAGGCGGGCACCGAGAGCCCGTACCGCGGCCGCGGCGTCGAAGACAATCTCGACCTGTTCCGCCGCATGCGCGCCGGCGCGTTTGCCAACGGCGCCCGCGTGCTGCGCGCCAAGATCGACATGGGTTCGGGCAACATCAATCTGCGCGACCCGGTGCTCTACCGCATCCTGCACACCGCGCATCCGCGCACCGGCACGGCCTGGTGTATTTATCCAAGTTACGATTTCGCTCACGGCCAGTCCGACGCCATCGAGGGCATCACGCACTCGCTGTGCACGCTCGAATTCGAGGATCACCGGCCGCTTTACGATTGGCTCCTTGACAATCTGCCGGTGCCGTCGCGACCGCATCAGTACGAGTTCGCGCGGCTCAATCTCACCCACACGGTCCTGTCGAAGCGCGTTTTAACTGAGCTGGTGCGCAGCGGCCATGTCGCCGGCTGGGACGATCCGCGCATGCCGACGCTGGCGGGGCTGCGGCGCCGCGGCGTGCCGCCGGCGGCCATTCGCGATTTCGTCAAGCGCGTCGGCGTTGCCAAGGCCAACAGCGTGGTCGACATGGCGATGTTCGAATTCTCGATCCGCGAGCACCTCAACAAGAAAGCCGCGCGCCGCATGGCGGTGCTGCGGCCGCTCAAAGTGGTGATCGACAATTATCCGCAAGGGCAAAGCGAAGAAGTCGAGGCGCTCAATCACCCCGACGATCACGCCGCCGGCACCCGCCGCCTGCGCTTTTCCCGCGAGCTCTACATAGAACGCGACGATTTTAAGGAAAATCCGCCGAAGAAATTTTTCCGGCTGTCGCCCGGCGCCGAGGTGCGGCTGCGCTATGCCTATTTCATCACCTGCCGCGAAGTGAAAAAGAACGAAGCGGGCGAAATCGTCGAACTGCGCTGCACCTACGATCCAGCGACCAAAGGCGGCAACGCGCCCGACGGCCGCAAGGTCAAGGCCACCTTGCACTGGGTCTCGGCGGCCGATTCGCGCACCGCCGAAGTCCGCCTGTATAATCCGCTGTTCGCGCGTCCCGATCCGAATCCCGCGGATTTTGCCGCCGAGCTCAATCCGAATTCGCTCGAAGTGATCGACGACGCCCGGGTCGAGCCGACGTTGGCCGGGAGAAACTCCGGCGAGGCGGTGCAGTTCGAGCGGCAGGGCTATTTCTGCCTCGACGCCGACTCCACGCCCGAGCGTCTGGTCTTCAACCGCACCGTCGGCCTGCGCGACAGCTGGGCGAAAATCGCCGGCATCTGAGTTGTCCCCGTTCCGCTTTCGTACCGGCTCGACCTTCAACTTTGCTCGTGTACGCTCCCCTGAGTTTAGGCGCGCGAAGGCGCGCGGCGGGCGGTGGCATACGGGAACAATCGGCAAGCGCGGGCGCCGGGCCGGGCGCGGAGGCTGCTAAATGACGATATCGGTGTTATTCTTTCAGCTTGCATTCATCTTTGTTCCTGGCTTCGTTTGGATGAAGATCCACTCCCGCTATGGCCATAAAGGGGAAAGAACACAGTTTGACGCGATCTTGAATGTCTTCATTTTTGGTCTTTTGTCCTACGCAATCCTCTATTTGATCTATTGGCCATTTGGTAGACCGTTGGCACCGTTTGCATTCGACCCCGAGAGCAAAAAGCTTATTCAACCCGAAATCCTTCCTGACGTTGTTGCGGCTTTGGCTGTCGCATTCTTCGCCGGTATTGTCGGCCTCTATGTCGAGAACAACAAACTCTTCACCCGTTTCGTGCAATCGATCGGCGCGACAAAAACATATGGCGATGAGGACGTTTGGGAGTTCGTATTCAATTCGCCCTCACCTACGGCGGGATATGTGCATTTTCGCGACTTTGCTAACCGCGTCACTTACGCCGGCTACGTCCGAACCTTTTCCGAAACCGAAAAGTTGCGCGAACTGGTGCTCGCCGACGTGATCGTATATGATTTCGATGGAAACGCGATGTATCAAGTACCGTCGTTGTATCTTGCCAGGAGCAGAGAGAACATCCACATAGAGTTCCCGGCTCCTGCTCAGCCAGAAGGTGCATAAGAATGGCCGATAAACCTCGCACGATTGCGAATGACGGCTTCAATCGACCAGGCGCTCTGACGGAAGGCTACGTTCGTAAGGGTGGTCAAAATCCACCGCCGCCAGCAAACGTTGCTCGACCGGCACCGCCGCCGGCATTCAAACCTTCTGGCACCACGGCGCCGTCCAACCCGTCGCCTGCTCCCAAGAAGAATTAACGATGCCAGGGGCGTACGTTCAGCGCGACCGAGCCTATGGCAATTAGCTGGCAGGCATAAGCGGCTGCCGTCCAACGCTTGCACAGACAACGCAACCCTCGATCCGGGGACGCTTTCACATCTCGAGACATGCTCCGGCACCGGACGGTCAGGTGCTCGCCTTCGCGGAGTATGACATGTCGGTGTGAGTTTTCCCCGTTCCGCTTCCGTACCGGCTCGCTATCCCGCGCTTTGCTCGTGTA
>JASHSE010000690.1 GCA_030036975.1 Xanthobacteraceae bacterium
GTTGAGCTTGGCGCGCCCGGCGGCCATGGATTTGAGTGCATAGTTCTTGAAGATTTTTTCGCGGATTTCATCCCAGAGATTTTCTTTCGGATCGAGTTCTGGCGAACAGGGTGGAAGATTCAAGAGCCTGATATTGCGCGCAACGGCAAGATCGCCGCAGCGGTGGCTGGGCGCGTCCGCGAACAGGTCTTGGCGAAGAGCTGATTCTCAAAATATGCCTGCGAGGTCTGGTCGAGCCTGCGAATATGGTCGGCGAACGGGCTCGCCTCGATGCTTTGGGCGCCGTCCTCGAACTGTTCGCGTAGGGTATGAATGTTTGGGGTCACTTCAAGGTGCAATCCGTTGCCGTCGGTCAGCATGTATGGCTCGCCGCGGGGCTTCGCATTTTGAATGGCGAGAGCTGTCAGCATGGTGAGTACAGGACCTCCGTGAGCGTGGGTTCTGTACTCAATCCTATACTCATTTCTCGGTACTGCCACAGGTCGCTATGTGTACCTATGCCGACCGAGCTTCCATTAAAGCATTGAAATTGCTAATGTATGTGCAGCTGAGAACAAATATGAAACGATGTCCTGGTGCCGCGGAAGGGATTCGAACCCCCGACCCACGCATTACGAATGCGTTGCTCTACCGACTGAGCTACCGCGGCGATGGTGTCCAAGTAATACGCGCCCAGTATTAACGCAAGAAATCCAGGTGGCGATGGGACACTGGGCGCGCCCGCCGGGCAGGCTTCTTGAGCAGGTCTGGGCCGGGGTCTACGCTCGGAAAGCAGAAACGACGCGGCCGGAACATTGCGCAGGATCCGCGCACCGGGATAGGGAGATTGTCATGCCAATCAAGTCGATTGTGCTCGCGGCCGGCATCGCGCTTGCCGCGCTGAGTTCGTGGCTGTCCGCGCCGGCGTTGGCACAGGCTGCAGTGGCGTTGTCCGGCGAGGTTCGCTCGGCGCAGGAAGGTTTGATGGAAGGCGTGGTGGTCAGCGCTAAAAGGGACGGCTCGATCATCACGGTGTCGGTGGTCAGCGACGCCAAGGGTCGTTTCGGCTTCCCGGCCGCGCGGTTCGACCAATATCCGCCGCGTCTATATCGATGATTCGAAGAATCCCGGCACGCTGTGGATCGGCAGCAATCACGGCGCTTCGCTCGTCGAGGTCGAGCCGCTGGATTGAACCTTAGCGTTTCCCGGGCGCAGCGCAGCATGGAGCGAAGCGGAATGGTGCGCCGCAGACCCGGGATCGTCACACGCACAGAACATATACGGTCGAGATTGTGAAGGCCCCGGATCAGCGGTGCACCGCTTCGCGCCGCACCGCTTCGCGCTGCACTGCATCCGGGAAACGTTTGCCTCACTTCCCTTCCGCCTCGGCGCGCAGCTTGAAGCGCTGGATCTTCCCCGTCGCGGTCTTCGGCAGCTCGGCGCGGAATTCGATCCAGCGTGGATATTTGTAGGGCGCGAGCTGCTTGCGGCAATGATCCTGCAGCGCGCGTGCCAGATCGTCGCCGGCTTTTTGCGGCGATTTAAGCACCACGAACGCCTTCGGCTTGATGAGTTTGTCTTCATCCGGCCACGCGACGACCGCGGCCTCCAGCACGTCGGCGTGGCTTTGCAGCGCACCCTCGACTTCGAACGGCGACACGTACATGCCCGAGACCTTCATCATGTCGTCGCGGCGGCCGCAATAAACGAAATAGCCGGCTTCGTCCTCGACGTACTTGTCGCCCGAGCGGGTCCACTCGCCCAGAAACGTGGCGCGCGATTGCGCGCGGTTGTTCCAATACATGATCGCGCTGGTCGGACCGCGCACCTGCAGCTCGCCCATCTCGCCGCATTTGGTGACGACCTTGCCGTCGTCGTCGATCAGGCGGATGTCATAACCGGGTACCGGCTTGCCGCTGCTGCCGTATTTCACGGCGTCCGGACGGTTGGACAGAAAGATGTGCAGCATCTCGGTCGAGCCGAGCCCGTCCAAAATGTCGGCGCCGTAGCGCTCGCGCCAGCGCCGGCCGACTTCGGGCGGCAGCGCCTCGCCGGCCGACACGCAGCGCCGCAGTTTCAGCTCCGCCGGTTGCGGTGCGGCCGGGCTGGCCAGGAAGCCGGCATAAAAGGTCGGCACGCCGTAAAAAACCGTGACGCGGTGTTTTTTCAGAAGCGCGGCGACGGCGTCGGGCGTCGGCCGCGACGGCAACAGGATCGTGGTGGCTCCGGCCGACATCGGGAAGGTCAGCGCATTGCCGAGCCCATAGGCGAAGAAAAGCTTGGCGACCGAATAGCAGACATCGTTTTCGCTGATGCCCAGAACGGGCTGCGCATAAAGCTCATCGGTCAACCGCAGATCGGCGTGGGTGTGGACCGCACCTTTCGGCCGGCCGGTCGAGCCCGACGTGTAGAGCCAGAAACACATGTCGTCGCGCGTTGTCGGCACGGTGACGGGATCGGTCTTGGCGCCGGCAATGAGATCGGCAAAGCGCTGATGACCGTGGGCGTTTTCCCCTGAGACGACGACGTGCGCCAAATCTTTGGCCGCGCCGATCGCCTTTTTGAATTTCCCAAGCAGCTCTTCCGAAACCACCAGGAGCCGCGCCCGGCTGTCTTCGAGCATGAAGGCATAGTCGTCCTCGGTCAAAAGCGTG
>JASHSE010000691.1 GCA_030036975.1 Xanthobacteraceae bacterium
GACCTCGGCGTGGTGGCGATCGACACCATGACCGCGAGCGGCGATCCGATCCAGGCGGAGCTTTGCGGCATCGCTCTCGCGGTGGCGCCCAACGAAGCCTGCTATCTGCCGCTCGGCCACCGCCAGGGCGGCGAGGGCGGCGGCGCCAGCCTGTTCCGCGGCGAACTCGCCGCGGGGCAAATTCCCGAGCGCGCCGCCCTCGAAGCGCTCAAGCCGCTTCTTGAAGATACCGGCGTGCTCAAGATCGGTCATGACGTGAAGTTCGCCTGGCAGATCTTCGCGCAACGCGGCATCGAGATGCCGTCCTACGACGACATCATGCTGATGGCCTACGTGGTCGATGCCGGCCGCGCCAGCCACACCCTCGAATCGCTCGCCGAACACAGCTTCAGCCACGCCGGCATCAGCCGCGATGCGCTGATCAAGGCCGGCAAGGCGAAAATCACGTTCGACTGCGTGGCCGTCGAGCGGGCGAGCGAGTATGCCGCCGAGCGCGCCGACATCGTGCTGCGGCTCTGGCACGCGCTCAAGCCGCGGCTTGCCGCCGAGCATGTTCGCACTGTCTACGAGACGCTGGAGCGGCCGCTGGTGCGCGTGCTCGCACACATGGAGCGCCGCGGCATCGCGATCGACCGCCAGGTGCTGTCGCGGCTCTCCGGCGAGTTCGCCCAGGAAGCCGCCGGGCTCGAAGCCGAGATCCAAAAACTCGCCGGCGAGCCGATCAATCCCGGCAGCCCCAAACAGCTCGGCGACATTCTGTTCGGCAAGTTCGGGCTCCCCGGCGGCACCAAGACCAGGACCGGGCAATGGTCGACCGGCGCGCGCGCACTCGAGGACTTGGCCGAGCAGGGCCACAAGCTGCCGCAGGTCATTCTCGACTGGCGCCAGGTCTCGAAACTGAAATCGACCTACACCGATGCGCTGCCCGGCTTCGTCAACCCGACCACGCACCGCGTGCACACCAGCTACGCGCTCGCCTCGACCACGACCGGCCGGCTGTCGTCGTCCGACCCCAATCTGCAGAACATCCCGATCCGCACCGAGGACGGCCGCAAAATCCGCCGCGCCTTCGTCGCCGCGCCCGGCCACAAACTCGTCTCCGCCGATTATTCGCAGATCGAGCTGCGGCTTCTCGCCGAGATCGCCGGCATCGAGCAATTGCGCCACGCCTTTCGCGACGGCCTCGACATTCACGCCATGACGGCGTCGGAAATGTTCGGCGTGCCGGTCAAGAACATGCCGGGCGAGGTGCGCCGGCGCGCCAAGGCGATCAACTTCGGCATCATCTACGGCATCTCCGCCTTCGGGCTCGCCAACCAGCTCGGCATCGGCCGCGAGGAGGCCGGCGCCTATATCAGAAAATATTTCGAGCGCTTTCCCGGCATCCGCGATTTCATCGAGGAGTCGAAGAGCTACGCCAGGCAGAACGGCTACGTGAAAACGCTGTTCGGCCGCAAATGCCACTATCCCGAAATCAAAGCCTCGAACGCCTCGGTCCGTTCGTTCAACGAGCGCGCCGCGGTCAACGCGCGGCTGCAAGGCACCGCCGCCGACATCATCCGCCGCGCCATGATCCGCATGGAAGGCGCGCTGGCGGAGCAAAAACTCGCCGCGCAGATGCTGTTGCAGGTGCACGACGAACTGGTGTTCGAAGTGCCGGACGCCGACGTCGAGAAGACCATTCCGGTCGTCACCCAGGTGATGATCGAAGCGCCGATGCCGGCGGTCTCGCTGTCGGTCCCTATTCACGTCGAAGCGCACGCCGCCGGCAATTGGGACGACGCGCATTAGCGCGTTGCGGCTTCATGAAGGGTTTCGCACGGGCTCAACCTACCCTGCGAACTCATGCTATGGTGCTGTCGCACACAAAGCCGGGAGAGGGCCATGTGGAGGACACTGCCGATATCTGTTGGCATTTTCGGTCTTGTGGCGATGCTAGGCCCCGGCGCGCAGGGACAAAATAATCAGCAGCAATGGTGCGCTTACTTCACTGGCGGTCCAACAAATTGCACCTTCGCGACCTTTGCGCAATGCCTTGAGGCGATCCACGGCAAAACCGCCCTTTGCCAGCAGAATGCGCAATATGTCCCACCGGCGGGGTCGAATTCCGGCAGCGGTCACCGGCATCGCTCGGCAGACCGCTGACATCAACACCCTTGGTGAGACGGAGCAGTCCGGCCTTGAGCAAAACCCTCGGAGAACGACCGTGTCACGCCAACTGATCCTCACGCCCGCGGCCAGTGTGGCTGCTGCAACTTTTTGCTGCCATTGCGATCGACGGCGTAGAGCGACAAGATTTAATTGAGCTGCAGTGGGATGTTTGTCGCGTCCCCTGTTAGAATCCTACTGCGTCCGCCGCGCCGCGTCGCTGACGATCCGGTAGGCTTCGGCGAGCGGCGGTTTCTTCTTGGCCACCTCGGCGACGGCGTCGGAAAACGTCTTCATCATCGTGCTCTGCTCGACGGCCGGCAGGCTGATCAGTTCGCCGCCGGTTGCGGTCCAGCCCTGGCGGGCTTTTTCGACGATATTTTGCGCCACCGGCGCGATCGCGGTCTGCTGCGCGGCGGCGTCGGCATCGACGATCTTCTGCAAATCGGCGGGCAGCGCGTCGTACCAGGCCTTGTTGACCTCGATCATGACGAATACGGCGGGCTGGCCGGTCTCGGTCACGTATTTCGCCGCATCCTGAAAGTGCATCGGGGTGAAGACCACGATGCCGCCGACCGCGCCGTCGATCGTACCCTGCTGGATCGCCGGCACCACGTCGGCGAGCGTCATCGCCACCGGCGTGGCGCCGAGCCGCGCGATCGGCGCCATCTGGAACGGCGAGGCGAGCACGCGAATCTTCTTGCCCTTGAAGTCGGTGAGATTACGCAGCGGCGTCTTGGAAATCACCGAGGACGGCGAGTTCATGAACATGGCGACGCCGTGCAAACCCTTGTCGGCGCCGAGCCCGAGCATCAGCTTGCGCACCGCAGGGTCAGCGGCAACACGCTGGCCGTGCGCCAAAGAATTGACCAGGCCGGGCGCCGCCATCACCTCGAAGCGGTCGTCGACGCCGACAAAAAATTCCGGCGGGATGAGCGCGCATTGGATCGAGCCGAACTGCGTGCCTTCGATCTGCCGCGGGATCGAGCCGAGCTGGCTCACCGGAAAGATCTGCGGCTTGATCCGGCCGCCGGAATCCTTTTCCAGCGCCGCCGCGTAGGCTTTGGCATACATGAAGCTCGGATCGTTGATGGTCGGCAGCGTGATCTTCATCGCGTAGGTTTTTTCCTGCGCGGCAGCGGCGCCGAGCGCGAGCGTCATCATCGCCGCGACGATCGCGCAGCTCCCGATCATGGCGCGGCCAAAGCCGTGCTGTGCCATAAGCTTCATGGTTTCCTCCCAGGAAAGATGCCCCGTGCGATCAGCTTAGCCTGACGCGCCGTAATGCACAGGCCGCCGCCGGTTGAGATTATTATTCCGGCACCACCGCGATCGCCTCGACCTCGTAGAGCGCATCCGGGCGCGCCAGCTTCGAGATTTGGATCGTGGTCGAGGCCGGCGGATTCTTGGTGTCGACGTAGCGGTCGCGCACCTCGAAGTAGACCGGCAGGTGCGCCATGTCGACCAGGTAATTGTTGAGCTTGACGACGTGCTCGAAGCCGGCGCCGACCGCGGCGAGCGCCGCCTTGATGTTCTCGAAGCACTGGATCGCCTGGGCGCGGAAGTCGCCGCGCTCGCCGGCGAATCTGCCGTCCGGCTTCATGCCGAGCTGGCCGGCCAGATAGACGGTGCGGCTCGGACCCTTGGTCTCCACCACATGCGAGTAGCCGCGCGGCGCCGGAATGGCGGGCGGATTGAGATGACGATGAACGGCCATGTCGGTCTCTCCTCTTTTACTTGCTTCTCATGCGGCCGGCCAAATCCGCGCATTCCCGCGCAAGCGGGAATCCAGGTGTGAGGGGATTGGATCCCCGCTTTCGCGGGGACGAGCGGAAGTTGGTCATTCTAGTTCTCTATCATTCATGTGCAGTCAGCCAAGACAGCCGACGACTTCTTCGGCGAGCGACAGCGACGCCGTCAGTCCCGGCGATTCGATGCCGAACAGGTTGACCAGCCGCTTCATGCCGTGGGCGGCTTCGCCGGCGATCAGAAAATCGGCGGCGGGCTCCCCGGGGCCGGTGAGCTTCGGCCGGATGCCGCAATAATCCGGCACCAGCGAGTTCGGCGGCAGGCCCGGCCAATAGGTGCGGATGCGGTCGTAAAAACTGTCGGCGCGGCGCGGATCGACCGCGTAGTTCTCTTGCGTGATCCATTCGACGTCCGGGCCGAAGCGCATGCGGCCGGCGAGATCGAGCGTGACGTGGACGCCGAGCCCGCCGTCGATCGGCGTCGGGTAGATCAGCCGCGAAAATGCCGGCCGGCCGGCGAAGCCGAAATAATTGCCCTTGCCGAGCACGAGGCGCGGCACCTTGGCGGCCGGATAGCCTTCGATGCGGCGCGCCAGCTCTTGGGCGCCCAGCCCGGCGGCATTGACGACGGCGTCGAATTCCATCACGCCGGCGTCGCGGCCGCCGAACGCGACATGCCAGTGCGCCGCCTTGTAGACCATGCGCTCGACCGGCGTCTCGAACGCGATCATGCCGCCGCATTGTTCCAGTTCGCCCCACAGCGCCAGCATAAAGCCGTGGCTGTCGATGATGCCGGTCTCGTGCGACCATAGCGCGCCGATGCAGGACAATTCCGGCTCCATGGCGCGCGCGGCGTTGCCGCCGATGATCTCGGTGTTTTCGACGCCGTTCTTCTGCGCCTGGACGGCGATGCTCTCGACCTTGGCGAGTTCGGCGGCGTTGGTCGCCACCACGAGCTTGCCGCATTTTTTGTGCGCCACGCCATGCGACGCGCAGAAGTCGTAGAGCATGCGGCGGCCGCGCACGCAGTGCACGGCGCGGCCCGACCCGGTCGGATAGTACAGGCCGCCATGAATGACTTCGCTGTTGCGCGAGGACACCCCGTTGGCGATGCCGCCGGTCGCCTCGGCGACGGTCACGTCATGGCCGCGCAGCGCCGCCTCGCGCGCGACCGCGAGCCCGATGACGCCGGCACCGATGACCAGGATTTGCATGCGGTTGCCCTAACCCGTCATTCCGGGGCGCGCCGTAGGCGCCCGGAATCCATAAGCCCTGCGTTGGTGGTTATGGATTCCGGGTTCCTCGCTTCGCTCGGCCCCGGAATGACGGACTCAATCCCTTTTCCATGGAATGATCAGGCGCTCAAGCTCGTTGAGCAGCACCGTGAGCACGAAGCCGATGATCGCAATCATGAACAGGCCGACATACATCTGCTCAACCGAAAACGTCTCCCACGCCGTCCAGATCATGTAGCCGAGCCCGCTCTTGGCGCCGATCATCTCGGCGATGGCGATCAGGATGAGCCCGATGCCGATGCCGAGCTTGAAACCGCTCATGATCACCGGCAGCGCGCCGGGCAGCGCAATGGTCCAGAACGTTTGCCAGCGGTTGGCTTTGTAGTTGCGGCCGACGTCGAGATAGATGCTGCTGATGCCGAGCACGCCGGTGGTCGAGTTGATCACCACCGGAAAGAACACGCCGACCGCGACCATGAAGATTTTCGAGCCTTCGCCGAGGCCGAAGATCAGCAGCGCGAGCGGCAGGATCGCGCTTTTCGGGATCGGATAGGTCGCCGCGATCAACGGATCGAAGATGGCGCGGACCCAGCGGTTCAATCCCATGGCGATGCCGAGAATGAGCGCCGGCACGCCGCCGATCAGCGTGCCAAGTGCGAGCCGGCGCAGGCTGACCAGCGTATTGGCGATCAGTTCGCCGGAGCGCAGCATGTCGATCAGCACCGCGATCACGCTCGACGGCGCCGGAAAGAAGCGCGTGTCGATGAAATGCAGCCGCGCCGCGATCTCCCAGACCGCGAGCAGCACGATCGGCGAGGCGATGCCGAGGAGGCGTTCGCGCGCCCGCACCGACAGCGCAAAACTTTGCTCAGGCGCGGCGACAATGGTTTGCGTGCTCATGACGGCTGACTTTCTTAGATGCAAGGCGAGTTCAGTTTGAATCTGAGCTGAGCCGGATCTTTTCACCTCTCCCCGGAGGGGAGAGGTCGAGCGAGTGAAGCGAGCGAGGGTGAGGGGGTTCGGAAGTTTCAGAAAAATACTGCAGCATCCGAACCCCCTCACCCCAACCCTCTCCCCTCCGGGGAGAGGGAGTGCTCCGCGCGCGGCCGCTACGGTCCCAATCCAAATTCATCACGCGTTAGCCCTTGTTGTCTCGCGCGGCGTTCTGGTTTTCCTGCTCGCGGGCGCGCTGCACCTCGTCGCGCAGCTCCGACCAGATGCGGTGTGTGAGCTCGCCGAACTCGGGCGCCTTCTGCAGCTCGATGATGGCGCGCGGCCGCGGCAGCGGCACGCGGACGAAACATTTCACCCGCCCGGGCTGCGCCGTCATCACCATGATGCGGTCGCCGAGATAGACCGCCTCGTCAACGCTGTGGGTGATGAACACCACCGTCTTTTTCTG
>JASHSE010000692.1 GCA_030036975.1 Xanthobacteraceae bacterium
AGCCCTCCGGAAGGGTTGAGCATGACCAACCACGATACGGAAAAGGCCAGCAAAACGGCCTTCGATATGGCGCTGAATGCGCTCGGCGTCTGGACCAAGGGCGCCCAGACCGTGACCATCGAGGTCATCGATTACACCAAGAAGTCCGCCGAATCCTCTGCGGCCGCGTGGGAAAAGCTGGTTGGCGCCAAAACCCTGGATGGTGCCTTCGCGGTGCAGAGCGACTTTGCGCGATCAACCTATGAGGAGTTTGTCGCCGAATCCGCCAAGCTCGGCGAAATCTACGTCGAGTTTGCCCGGGAAGCCTATGCGCCGCTGCGAACGGCTTTCACCGAACCTCTGCGCTAGCACCTGAGCTTCCGCTCCGCGGCGCGGGTCTGCTCCTGCGCTCGCGTTGCAGGCCGTGGCGTTTGGCAGGGATGCGGCTTCGCGTCGTCGCCGGCCGCCGCGCATTGCGTTCGCAACCAATATCCGACTGCGCCGTTGTTACGACTCGCCGGCGGTTGGATGGCTCTTCTGAAAATTGACCCGCTTTGTCGGATCGATTGTCATAATTCCGGAGTTGCCGTTGTGGCCATAGCGTTCGCCCGCATCAGGCGTGTGAAAGGTGTGGTGAAGCGATGCCAAGCGATCGAAGATCGGTGTGGCTTATTCGGTCTGGAACGCGCTGCGCTTGATCACTATGATAGTGTACAGGGAGCGCCGAAGGCAGCAGCCGTTGGGGACTCGGATGTCGGGCAAGTCCGCACCATAGACGTCAGATGCAGCCGAACAGCCACACCATATATCGCCCGCCCGCCATGGCTGACGACGACCGCCGGCGCAAAGGCGACCAGGGCGGTCCCGGCACCGCCGTCATCACCAAGACGCGGCCGCAGACCAAGCGGCCCAATCTCTATCGCGTCCTTTTACTCAACGACGACTACACGCCGATGGAGTTCGTGGTCCACGTGCTCGAGCGGTTCTTCAACAAGGACCACGACGCGGCGCAGCGCATCATGATGCACGTGCACCAGCACGGCATCGGCGAGTGCGGCGTCTTCACCTACGAAGTGGCCGAGACAAAAGTGACGCAGGTCATGGACTTTGCCCGTAAACATCAGCATCCTTTGCAGTGCATAATGGAGAAGAAGTGATTCCGGCGGAGGGGCCGTCCAGTCAGATCGTCCAGTACAGATGAAGAGACTCTGAAATGCCAACGTTCTCACGCAGCCTCGAACAGTCGCTCCACCGCGCGCTCGCGCTCGCCAACGAGCGGCATCATGAGTATGCCACGCTCGAGCACCTCCTCCTGGCTCTGATCGAGGACCAGGACGCCGCGGCCGTCATGCGCGCCTGCAATGTCGACCTGGAGAAGCTGCGCCGCAGTCTCGTCGCCTATCTCGAGTCGGAGCTCGATAATCTGGTCACCGACGGTGCGGAGGATTCCAAACCCACTGCCGGCTTCCAGCGCGTCATCCAACGCGCCGTGATCCACGTGCAATCGTCCGGCCGCGAGGAGGTCACCGGCGCCAACGTGCTGGTCGCCATCTTCGCCGAGCGTGAAAGCCATGCCGCGTATTTCCTGCAGGAGCAGGACATGACGCGCTACGACGCGGTCAATTACATCAGCCACGGCATCGCCAAGCGGCCGGGCATGTCGGAAGCGCGTCCGGTGCGCGGCTCCGAAGAGGAAAACGACACCAAATCGGGCGACGAGCAGAAGAAAAAGGTCGATGCGCTCGATGCCTATTGCGTCAACCTCAACAAGAAGGCGCGTGAAGGCAAGATCGATCCGCTGATCGGCCGTGAAGCCGAGATCAACCGCACCATCCAGGTGCTGTGCCGGCGGCAGAAGAACAATCCGCTGTTCGTCGGCGAGGCCGGCGTCGGCAAGACCGCCATCGCCGAAGGCTTGGCGCGGCGCATCGTGCACGGCGAAGTGCCGGACGTGCTGCGCAACGCCACCGTGTTCGCGCTCGACATGGGTACGCTGTTGGCCGGCACCCGCTATCGCGGCGATTTCGAGGAGCGGCTCAAGCAGGTCATCAAGGAGCTGGAAGGCTATGCCGGCGCCATCCTGTTCATCGACGAAATCCATACCGTGATCGGCGCCGGCGCCACCTCGGGCGGCGCCATGGACGCCTCGAACCTGCTCAAGCCGGCGCTCGCCTCCGGCACGGTGCGCTGCATCGGCTCGACGACCTACAAGGAGTACCGCCAGTATTTCGAGAAGGACCGCGCGCTGGTGCGGCGCTTCCAGAAGATCGACGTCAACGAGCCGAGCATCCCGGATGCCATCGAGATTCTGAAAGGGCTCAAGCCCTACTTCGAGGATTATCACAAGCTTCGCTACACCAGCGAGGCGATCAAGGCCGCGGTCGAACTGTCGTCGCGCTACATCCACGACCGCAAGCTGCCCGACAAGGCGATCGACGTGATCGACGAATCCGGTGCGGCGCAGATGCTGCTGCCGGAAAGCCGGCGCAAGCGCACCATCGGCATCAAGGAGATCGAGACCACCATCGCCACCATGGCGCGGATCCCGCCCAAGGCGGTGTCGAAGGACGACGCCGAGGTGCTGCAGCATCTCGAAGCGACGCTCAAGCGCGTGGTCTACGGCCAGGACAAGGCCATCGAGGCGCTGGCCGCTTCGATCAAGCTCGCCCGCGCCGGCCTGCGCGAGCCGGAGAAGCCGATCGGCTGCTATCTGTTCTCCGGTCCGACCGGCGTCGGCAAGACCGAAGTGGCGCGCCAGCTCGCCGCCGCGCTCGGCGTCGAGATCATCCGCTTCGACATGTCGGAGTACATGGAACGCCACACGGTCTCCCGCTTGATCGGCGCGCCGCCCGGCTATGTCGGCTTCGACCAGGGCGGCCTGCTCACCGACGGCGTCGACCAGCATCCGCACTGCGTGCTGCTGCTCGACGAGATCGAGAAGGCGCATCCCGACCTGTTCAACGTGCTCCTGCAGATCATGGATCACGGCAAGCTGACCGACCACAACGGCAAACAGGTCGACTTCCGCAACGTCATTTTGATCATGACCACCAATGCGGGCGCCGCCGATATGGCGCGCGCCGCCTTCGGCTTCACCCGTTCCAAGCGGGAAGGCGATGACATGGAGGCGATCACCCGCATGTTCGCGCCGGAATTCCGCAATCGGCTCGATGCGATCATCACCTTTGCCCACCTGTCGCGCGAAGTCATCGCCATGGTGGTCGAAAAGTTCGTGTTGCAGCTCGAGGCGCAGCTCGACGACCGCGACGTCACCATCGAGTTGAGCGATGAGGCCACGAACTGGCTGATCGCGAACGGCTATGATGAGCTGATGGGCGCCCGGCCGATGGCGCGGGTGATCCAGGAGCACATCAAGAAGCCGCTCGCCGACGAGGTGCTGTTCGGCCGTCTGAAATCCGGCGGCCACGTGCGCGTGGTTGTGCTCACCGACGAAGCCGGCAACGCCAAGCTCGGCTTCGAGTACCCGGAAGGGCCGGTGACCCCGCGCGCCGAAAAGCTGCCGGAGCCGCGCCGTGCCAAGAAACGCCGGGCCAGCCCGCGCCGCAAACCGCCTGGCCCAGGCGGCAACAACCCGCCGTCCGGTCCCGGCCGCGGCTCGGTGCCGAAGGTGCCGTTGGTCAAGGTTTAGGGCCGCCGCCGCTTTTACGTTCAGCTAAGACTGCGCTGCCGGCGTAGTGCGGCGGCAAACCACAGCGCGAGCACTGGGAGCGCTCAGGCTGTGCCGAGGAACAGCGGCACCGCGCCGAAGCGGTCGTAGATCAGCGCGCCGGCGGCGACGCCTGTGGTTTGACCGATATAGAGCGCCGACGAGAACAGGCCGACGGCGGTGCCGCGCGCCTGCGGCGTCATCAGCGTCGCGTTGGTCTGCAACGTGTTGTGCAGCATGTAGAAGCCAAGCCCGATGGCGACGGTGGCAATCGGCGCCAGCCAGGGCCGATGACGAGCTGGATCGTGCCAGGGTCATCGCGTAGGCGGTGACGACGATGGCCGCGGCGCCGACACTGCTGTGAAAATCGGCCGCGATCTGCGGCAACAGCGAATCCGTCACCCGCACCTGCGCCTGGCTGGCAAAGCCGGCCACGGCGAGCAGCACGATGGCGCGCGTCGGCGCCTTTTTGCGCGCGAGTCCATGCGTCTGTGCGGAGGATGACACGATTGCGGGAACCAGAGGACAAAGAGGCGGGGCCGGCGTTGACACTCGGCACGGCGCGGGCTTTTTAGCCCGCGCCAGAGCGAAACCACAATGATCGAAAACCGCTACCATCCGGGCGAAGTCGAGCCCCGCATTTACCAAGCCTGGGAGCAGGCGGGCACCTTCCACGCCGGCCGACCCGAGCGCGCCAAGGCGCAGCCCTACTGCATCGTCATCCCGCCGCCCAACGTCACCGGCTCGCTGCATATGGGCCACGCGCTCAACAACACGCTGCAGGACATTCTGTGCCGGTTCGAGCGCATGCGCGGCAAGGACGTGCTGTGGCAGCCGGGCACCGATCACGCCGGCATCGCCACCCAGGCGGTGGTCGAGCGGCAATTGATGGAGCGCCAGCTGCCCGGTCGCCGCGCGATGGGCCGCGATGCCTTTATCAAGCGGGTGTGGCAATGGAAGACGGAATCCGGCGATACGATCATCCGTCAACTGAAGCGGCTCGGAGCCTCCTGCGACTGGTCGCGCGAACGCTTCACCATGGACGAAGGTCTTTCACGCGCGGTCGTAAAGGTCTTTGTCGCGCTCTATCGCGCCGGCCTCATCTATAAGGACAAGCGGCTGGTCAACTGGGACCCGAACCTGAAGACCGCCATTTCCGATCTCGAAGTGCAGCAGGTCGAGACCAGGGGCCAGCTCTGGCACATCAAATATCCGATCGAGGGCAGCGGCGAGTTCGTCGTAGTGGCGACGACCCGGCCGGAGACCATGCTGGGCGATGTCGCGGTCGCGGTGCATCCCGAGAACGAAAAGCTGAGGCATCTCATCGGCAAGACCGCCGTGCTGCCGCTAGTCGGCCGCCGCATCCCGATCATCGCCGACACGTACGCCGATCCCGAGAAGGGCACCGGTGCAGTCAAGATCACGCCGGCGCACGATTTCAATGACTTCGAGGTCGGGCGCCGGCATAACCTGCGCCTGGTCAATATTTTTGATGACGAGGCCGCGCTCGACCTGAAAGATAATGCC
>JASHSE010000070.1 GCA_030036975.1 Xanthobacteraceae bacterium
TGGACCGGCTGCGCGAGGTCGCCGGCGCGCCGTTCGATCCGGCCACCACCCACGGCGCGCTGACCGCGCAAGTGTCGCTGGCGATGCCGCTCAAGCCCGATCTGCCGCCGGGCTCGACCAATTACGCGATCGCAGTCGACGCCACCAACTTTTCCGCCGAGCACATGATCATGGGGCAGCGGCTGGATGCCGCCGCGCTGCACATCGTCGCCAACCCGCAGGGCTTCCAGTTCAAAGGCGACGTCAAGATCGCCGGCACGCCGGTCAATCTCGAATATCACCAGGCCCGCAATACCGGCGACGTCGATATCAAGCTTGCGGGCATGCTGGACGCCGCCGCGCGCAACAATCTGGGCCTCGATCAGGGCGACACGATCGGCGGCGCCATACCGATCCGGGTCACCGGCCATATCGACGGCGGTTCCGGGAAGGAAGGGCGCTTCGCCATCGCCGCCGATCTGACACCGGCGCAGATCGACGGCTTTTTGCCGGGCTGGATCAAGCCGGCCGGCAAGCCGTCGCGCGCCACGCTGACGCTCGTCACCGCTGCGGATTCGATTCATATCGACGATCTGGTGATCGAGGGTGCCGGCGGCGGCGTCAAAGGCGCGGTCGATCTCGACGGCTCGGGCACGCTGCAATCGGCTAATTTCCAGTCCTACGGTTTTTCCGACGGCGACCAGGCGACGCTGAAAGCGGAGCGCGGCCCTGACGGAGCGCTGCGCGTGACCATGCGCGGCGAGGTTTACGACGGTCGCGGCTTCATCAAACTGCTGACCGGCGGGCCACGCGGCGCGGCGCCCAGCAATCAGCCGGGCCCTGACGTCGATCTCGACTTCAAGCTCGGCGCCGTGCTTGCCTTCAACGGCGAGGCGCTGAGCAACGTCGACCTGAAAATGTCGCGCCGCGCCGGCGAGATTCGCAGTTTCGGGTTGAGCGCCAAGATCGGCAGCGACGGCACGCTCAGCGGCGAACTGCACGGTCAGGCTGACGGACGCCAGGTCGTGTATCTGCGCTCGAGCGACGCCGGCGCGCTGTTCCGGGCCACCGACGTCTATCCGCGCATGCGCGGCGGCCAGCTGGTCATGACCATGGACGCGCCGTCGGCCAACAATTCGGGCCAGCAGGGCACGTTGACGGTGCGCGATTTCACCGTGCATGACGAAGCCGAGCTGCAGCGCGCGGCAACGAACAGCGGGCAAAGCGGTGCGCCGGCCGCCCGCAGCGACCTGCAATTCTCCAGCATGCGGGTCGATTTTACCCGCGCGCCGGGCCGCGTCGCGCTACGCGACGGCGTGGTGCGCGGGCCGGTGCTCGGCGGCACGATCGACGGCCTGATCGATTACACGCGCGACACCGTCGACCTGCGCGGCACCTTGGTGCCGCTTTACGGCGCCAACAATTTCTTCGGCTGGATCCCGGTCGTCGGACCGATCCTCGGCGGCCAGAAGGAGGGGATGTTCGGCTTCACCTATCAGGTGGTCGGGCGGCCGGGGCGGCCGGTGCTCAACGTCAATATTCTGTCGCTGTTGGCGCCGGGCGTGCTGCGCAAGATTTTCTTCGAATATCCGGCGGCGGGCGAGGACCTCGTCGACACCCCGCACTGAGCCGATTTTTCAGACCGGCTTGAGCAGGACGTGGCGTTTGCGGCCGAGCGAGAGCTTGAATGTTGAGTTAAAGGCTACTCTGATTTTCGCCTCAGTATTGCGCGCCTTTTGGATCCAGTTCGCAGGAGGGCTTGACCATTCTCGTCGAAATCATCAAATCCAAATTTGTAGTTTGGGTCAGTAATGCGCTTATCGCCCAGGTACATTGCTCCGTCCTTAACAAATTGTCGTGCCTGGGTGTTTGAAAATGTGAAGCCGAGCTGCGTATTGGCACTAAGAATTCCGTCTCCAACGTTAACCACGAGGGTGGGTAGAGTTACATCAGCCCCACTCATCGCCGAGGGTGCTCGCGCTGCCGCCTCTGAGTGTTTTGCGACAGACGCCCCGTGCACAAGCGTAGTTACTTCGTTGGCGAGAACGGTCTTTGCGATGTTGATCTCCTCATCGCGGAGAGCAGCGAGACGATCAATCTCGGGCAAAGGCAATTTGGTGAACAGCCTCAGGAAGCGCCCAACATCCGCATCCTCGACGTTTCGCCAATATTGCCAAAATTTATAATGAGTTGTCATCCTCGGATTGAGCCATATGGCTCCGTCTACGGTTTTGCCCATCTTGGCACCCGAGGACATAGTGATGAGCGGAGAGGTGAGCGCGAAAAGCCGCGCTCTTTCCACCCGGCGGCCGAGATCGATGCCGTTGACGATGTTGCCCCATTGGTCGGAGCCGCCCATCTGCAGCACGCAGCCGCAGCGGCGGAAGAGCTCGACGAAATCGTAGGCCTGCAGGATCATGTAGTTGAATTCGAGGAACGACAGTTCCTGCTGCCGATCCAGCCGCAGCTTCACGGAATCGAAGGCCAGCATCCGGTTGATCGAAAAATAGCGGCCGATGTCGCGCAGGAAGTCGATGTAATTGAGCGCGTTGAGCCAGTCGGCGTTGTTGGCCATGATCGCGTTGCCGCCGGCGTCCTCGAATTTCAGAAATTTGGCGAAGACGGCGCGGATGCCTTTCAGATTCTCGGCGATCATGTCGTCGGTCAGAAGCTTGCGACTCTCGTCCTTGCCGGATGGGTCGCCGACCCGCGTGGTGCCGCCACCCATTAGTGCGATCGGCCGGTGGCCGGTCTGCTGCATCCAGTACAGCATCATGATCGGCAACAGCGAGCCGACATGGAGCGACGGCGCCGTGCAGTCGAAGCCGATATAGCCGGTGATCCGTGACGAGCGCGCCAGCGCGTCCAGGGCTTCGGGTTCCGAGACCTGGTGAATGAAGCCCCGGCTGGCCAGCACGTTGAGGAATTCGGACTTGTAGGCGCTCATGGTCATTACGGCGGATCGGTGCGCCGCTTCGTGGCGGCGGCGCTGGTTTAACAGGTCCGGCGCGCGATTCAAATTCTCGCCGGCGCCGCCTTTATGCTGGATCGCCTTATTTCGCCGCTGCTTCCTTGAGCGGATCCTTGACGTTCGGGAACGTCTCGAACTGGACCGCCCAGGGCGCGCCGTTCACTTTCTCGACCTTGCTGACATAGACGTTCTGCACGATGTCGCGGGTGCGCGGATCGATCGAGATCGGGCCGCGCGGGCTTTCCCAGCTCATGCCTTTCATGGCGCCGACCACCGCGTCGGCGTCGGTCTTGCCGCCGGTCTTCTGTAGCGCCGCATAGATCAGGTGCATGCCGTCATAGCCGCCGACCGAGATGAAGTTCGCGCGGTGGCCGGTCGCCTTCTGATAGGCATCGACATATTGCTTGTTGAGCGCGGAAGCATGCGCCGCCGAATAGATGCCGGCGGTGACGACGCCCATGAGCGTGTCGCCGGTCCCCGGCAAATCGTCGTCGTCGACGATGTCGCCCGGGCCGACCAGCTTGATGCCGGATTTGTCGAGGCCGCGCTCGGCGAATTGCCGCGCGAACGGTCCGGCCTGGCCGGCCGGCACGAACACGAACAGGGTGTCCGGGTGCAGGTCGGCGGCGCGCTGCAGGAACGGCGCAAAATC
>JASHSE010000693.1 GCA_030036975.1 Xanthobacteraceae bacterium
GGCGCAGATCTTTTGCGCCGCCGTCACCCAGGCCTGGCGCCGCGCCGCGCTGGCGCGGTCGGCGATTTCCAGCATCGCCGCGAGCGTCGCCTTGGCGTCGCCATTGACTGCGGCTTCGAACGGATAATTGCGGCCGAGCGCTTCGGCGTCGATGTTGATCTGCACGTTCGGCGTGCCGATCTTCGGCACCGCCCAGAAATGCGTGGTCATGCCGCCGGTGTCGGTGCCGATGAAACAGACCAGATCCGCTTCATTGACGAGCTTGTTGGCGCTCTCGCGCGAATAGGTGCCGACGACGCCGACCGAGAGTGGATGGTCGCCTGGAATGGCGTCCTTGCCGTTGAGCGAGGTGGCGACCGGAATCTGCAGCGCCTCGGCGAGCGCGACGAGCTCGGCCTGCGCTTGCGAAGCCCGCACGCCGCCGCCGGCGACGATCACCGGCCGCGCCGCCTGTTCGAGGCATTTGAGCGCCGCGCGCACGCTCGCGGCATCGGGCTCCGGCCGGAACGGCGGCACGCGGGAAAACAGCGGCTCGGTGAGCGGCTCCATCTCGGCCTCTTCGACGTCGATCTGGCCTTCGTTGCCGCGGAATTGCAGGTGCACCGGACCCGGCGTGCCGCTGACCGCGACCCGGAACGCCTGCCGCACCATGTCGGGAAAGCGGCTCACGTCGTCGACGGTGGCGTTGAATTTGGTCACCGGCTCGAACGCCGGCACGTCGTCGATTTCTTGATAGACCTTGCGGAATTTGGTCTTCGGCTCGCGGCCGCCGGTCATGGCGATCACCGGAGAATGCGCGAGCCAGGCATCGCGCAGGCCGGCGGCAAGATTGAGCGCGCCGATCACCTGCGCCATGCAGATGCCCGGCCGGCCGGACGCGCGCGCATAACCGTCGGCCATGTAGGCGGCGGCTTTCTCGCCGTGCACGTGCAGCCGCTTGATGCCGGTGCCGCGCCGCTCCATCTCGGCAAAGGTGGTGCGCAGCACGGCAGGCACGTGAAACACGTGGCTGACGCCATAGCCCTTGAGCATGTCGGCGAGGCACTGCGCCCCGGTCATTCTGCGGTTGTGGCCGAACTGCATGAAAAATTTCTCGGTTGCTAGGTAGCAGGCGATGCAAAGAAATCAGCGACGCTCAGCGCCAATCTTTGCGCAGCGCGACCATGGCTGACCTATTGCGCCATTATGAGGCATTTTGAGGTGCAATGAAAACACGTTTCCCGGCGCAGCGCAGCACGCAGTGATGCGCTGCAGACCCGGGACCGTCACGAACTCCGAGTTTGTAACGTCCCGGAACAGCGCTGCACCGCTTCGCGCTGCACCGCATCCGGGAAACGCCAGCTAGACTAGTCGTCAAAGACCGCGACGGCGCGGATCGGCGAGCCGGTGCCTTCGCGCCATTTCAGCGGCAGGCCGACGAACTGGAACTCGCCGCGGCCAAGCAGCGCTTCGAGATTGCACAGGCTCTCCATGTGGGTGATGTCGAGCTCGAGGCAGGCCTTGTGCACCAGCGAGTTGATCCTGCCCTCCGGCCCGGCCCGCATCGAGTCGATGCCGAAATGCACGATGCCCTGCCGTGCCAGCCATTCGGTTGAGGCGACGTTGACGCCGGGATTGTCGGTCGAATAGGCCGCGGTCGGAAAGGTGCGGGCATGATGGCCGGTGCACAGCAGCACCGTGCCCTTTTTCGGGATCGGCACGCCGGCTTTGTCGACCGCGGCTTTCAGATCGTCCGGCGTGATCTCGGCGCGCGGCGCGATGTGGCGCAAGTCGATGCAGATGCCCGGCACGATGCAGTTCTCCAGCGGATATTTGTCGATCGGCGTGCCGCTCATGCCGAAATGCCGCGGCGCGTCGATGTGGGTGCCGCCGTGATCCGGCATGGAGAAGAACATGACGCTGTTGCCCTGGACGTTGCCGGACTCGACGAACGCTTCCTCGTGGGTCTTCCAGATGCCGTGAATGATCGGCGGCTGGCCCGGGTAGGAAGGCGTGCGGTGGTAAAGCTCGCGGCTCAAATCGACGATGCGCATCGCAGTTTTCTCCTGGCGCGGACGGATGGGTGAACACTAGCCCCACCGTTCGATGACGACAATTCGTGTCCGGCTTGTCCACCCCCAAAGAACGCTGAGTCCAGTTGATGTATTCCGCTCATTCCCGCGCAAGCGGGAATCCAGAGGATTGCGCCAGAGCTGGGTCCCGCTTTCGCGGGGACGAGCGGAATGTGTAACGAACGCCGTGCGCTCAGTTGTCCCAGGTTTCGGCCCGTACACCGCCTTGCGCAGGCGCCGCAAAGTGGCTGAAATGCTCGCAATCGGCTCGGCGTTCGATCGCCGCCGAACCAGAAGAACAAAAACGCGATCTGGGAGGACATCATGATATCTGCGCGCGCGCTTGCGGCGTCGATCCTTGCGGCGTCCTTGCTGACAGCCGGTACCGCTTCGGCGCAAACGTATCCCAATCGACCGGTCACAATGCTGGTGGCGTTCCCGCCCGGCGGCGCCGACGATGCCACTGCGCGCATTCTCCAAGACCCGTTCCAGAAGGCGCTGGGCCAGCCGGTGGTCATCGAAAACATCGGCGGCGCCGGCGGCATGATCGCCGCCGCCAAGGCGGCGCGCGCCGAGCCCGACGGCTACACCATCCTCTTGCACCAGGACGCGCTCGCCGCCGGCATGGCGCTTTATCCGAACCGCACCTTCGACGCCGAGAAGGATTTCGTGCCGATCGGCCTGGTCAACATCACGGCGAACACGCTGGCCGGCCGGCCGACGCTGCCGCCCAACAATTTCGCCGAGTTGTTGAAATGGATGAAGGTGCCCGGACAAAACATCAGGGTGGGCCATCCGGGCGTCGGCTCGTTCGGCCATTTGGCCGAGGTGCTGCTCTTCCACGAACTCGGCATCAAGGTGACGCAGGTACCGTATCGCGGCGCCGGCCCAGCGCTGGTCGATCTATTGGCCGGGCAGGTCGATCTCGGCCCGATCTCGGCGGTGGTGGCAAAGCCGCTGGTGCAGAGCGGCAAACTTAAGGTCTACGGCCTCATCGCCAAGAAGCGTTTCGCCGGCCTGCCCGATCTGCCGACCTTTGGCGAACTCGGCTACAAGAAGGTCGACGTCGATTTCTGGCACATGCTGCTGGCGCCGGCCGGCACGCCGCGCCCGATCGTGGAAAAACTCAACGCCGCGTTGCGCGCGGCGCTCGCCGACCCCAAGGTGCGCAAAACCTACGCCGACGGCGGCATGGACGAATATCCGGACAGCGAGGAAACGCCCGAAGCCGCCGCGACGCTGCTCAAGAACGAGATCAAGCTCTGGGGCGACGTGGTGCGCGAGAACAACATCGCCGCGCAGTAATGATGCTGCGGCCGGAGTGATCAGATCAAATAACCGTCATTGCGAGCGAAGCGAAGCAATCCAGGTGAAAGTCGCGATCGCCAACCTCGGGCAAATCGTTTCCGGCGACTGGCGCGCGCCGTTCGCTGAGGGCGACACCATCATCAGTGACGGCGAGCGCATCGCGCATGTCGGCACCGCGCCGGCCGGCGCGGTCGAGAGCGCCGAGGTGGTGATCGACGCCGGCGGCATGACGGCGATTCCCGGCCTCATCGACTCGCACGTGCACATCACGTTCGGCGATTACACGCCGCGGCAGCGCACCGTCGGTTATCTGGAAAGCTATCTGCACGGCGGCACCACAACCGCGATCTCGGCGTCGGAGGTGCATGTGCCGGGGCGGCCGAGCGACCGCGAGGGCGTCAAGGCCTTGGCGCTGGCGGCGCAGCGCTGCTTCGCGACGTGGCGGCCCGGCGGCATGCGCGTCCTCGCCGGCTCGGTGATTCTCGAGCCCGGGCTCAAGGCCGCCGATTTCATCGAGCTTGCGATCAACGGCGTGCGGCTCGCCAAGGCCGGCTTCGGCGCGGTGAAGACGCCGTACGATTACGTGCCGCTCGTGCGCGACGCCAACGCCGCCGGCCTGATCACCACCTGCCACACCGGCGGCGCCTCGATCCCGGGCTCCGCCGCTATCACCGGCGATCATCTGCTCGCCATGCGCCCGCATGTCTCGTTCCACATCAACGGCGGGCCGACCGCGATGCCGGACGGCGATTTCGAGCGCGTCATCAAGGAGAGCGAGATCGCGCTGCAGGTCTGCACTGCCGGCAACCTGCGCACCACGCTTTTATGCGCGCGGCTTGCCGAGGAGCACGGCGCTTTCGACCGCTTCCTGATCGCTACCGACACGCCGACCGGCTCCGGCATCATGCCGCTCGGCATGCTCTACACCATCGCCCATTGCGCCAGCCTCACTGACATGCCGGCGGAAAAATTCGTCTGTGCCGCGACCGGCAACAACGCCCGCGTCTACGATCTCCATTCCGGCCTCATCGCGGTCGGCCGCGCCGCCGACATCGTACTGATCGACGCGCCCGACGGCGGCACCCAGGACACCGCGCTCGCCGCCATCAAACACGGCGACATCGCCGCGATCGGCGGCGTCATCACCGCCGGCATGCCGCGCTTTGTCGGGCGGAGCCGCAACACGCCGCCGACCACCCGCAAGGCGCGGGTGGTGCGCTCGTCGGTGATGGCGGATTTTTCGGGGGCGGAGAATTAGCGCCGGCACTGTAAGGTGGGTTAGCGGCGAAGCCGCGTAACCCACCAAGCTGCCCGGTGGGTTACGCCGCTGCGCGGCTAACCCACCCTACATTGCATCACTCCGGCTTGAAATTCATCGCCACGCCGTTGATGCAGTAGCGCAGATGAGTCGGCGGCGGGCCGTCCTCGAAGACGTGGCCGAGGTGGCTGCCGCAGCGGCTGCAATGCACCTCGGTGCGGGTCATGAAATAGCTGTTGTCGGTCGAGGTCTCGACCGCGCCGGGCTCCGGATCGTTGAAGCTCGGCCAGCCGGTGCCGCTGTCGAACTTCTTCTTCGACTTAAACAGCGGCTGACCGCAGCCGGCACAATAGAACGCGCCGGCGCGCTTTTCGTAATTGAGCGCGCAGCTGCCCGGCGGCTCGGTGCCGTGCTCACGCATGATGCGGTATTGCTCGGGCGAGAGGATCTTATGCCACTCCGCATCGGTATGGGTGACGGGATATTGCTCGGTGTCCGTGTTGGTGTCCATGGCGGTTCGGCCTCGATCGGAAGGAAGACGGAACAAATGTAATCAAGGAAACGCAAAGCGCAATCAGGGCGTTGAACGCCGGAAATCCGGCTGCAATTTCTCTCGCCCGCGGTAACCGTGCCGGTGATCGGCATCGGCCTCTTGTCCGCACGCCTCGGCGCGCTTACCGCGCACGTCATCTTCGCCGCGGTGATCACCGCGCTCGCAGCTATTGCGTTGTGGACCGGCGTGAGGTTTGCGCCGCAAAAGTAGGGTGGGTTAGCGCCGCAGGCGCGTAACCCACCAAGCCGAATTGTCGGCTACGCTGCATGGTGGGTTACGCCGCTGCGCGGCTAACCCACCCTACATTATTTATTTGATCGCCAGCGGGTTGGTCGGCGAGCCGACCGCGCCGGTGATGGGGATGGCGGGCGCGACGAACATGAACTCGTAAACGCCGTCGGCGGCGCAATCCTCGGCGAGGTCTTTCAGATAAAAGATTTCGCCCATGGTCATGCCCATGATCGGGATGGTGATCCAGTGCCAGGGCTGGTTGATGCCGCCCTCGGTGTTGTTGGGCCGCACCTCGCAGCCCCAGGTGTCCGAGGCGAGCGCCGCCAGTTCGGTGCGGGCGACGAATTCCAGCGTCTCGAACGCGAAGCCCGGCGCGTCGCCACCCGGATAGCCGTCCCAGCTGCCGGCTTTGAGGCAGCGCTCCATCTGGCCGGTGCGCACGACGACGTAATCGCCGCGCTTGAATTCGACGTTCTGCTTTTTCGCGGTGAGATCGAGGTCCGCGCCGGTGATGCCGTAGCCGTCGTCCAAAAATTCCTTGCCGAGCGCGCGCGCCACGTCGAGAAACACGCCGCGGCCGACCATCTTGTTCTTGGTCTTCTCGATGCCGCACTTCTGCGCGCCGAACGACGACACTTCGCGGCAATCGTAGCCGTTCCACATGTTGTTCTCGTAGAATACGTGGCCGAGCCCGTCCCATTGCGTGCCGCATTGCAGCGGGATCACCACCATGTCGTCGGCGGCGCGGATGCCGCGCTTGTCGAGCACGCCCGAATAGGCGTCGGTGCCGGTGCGCAGCATGGTGTGCAGCGGATTGATGCGGCCGAGCGCCGGGTAATTGGTCTTGCCGCCCTGCGGGCCGGTATTGTCGAAATTGAGCGCCAGCGAGATCACCTTGCCCTTTTTGACCAGCCGCGCCGCGGCGACGATGTCCTCCGCGCTCGTGTAATTGAGCGTGCCGATCTC
>JASHSE010000694.1 GCA_030036975.1 Xanthobacteraceae bacterium
GGGTGGTCCGCGGTAACGCGGATCGTCCGCGGCGCGCGCCGCACCGGTCAGCGGGTTCGGGTGCTCTCATCCGAAGCACCGGTTGCGGATCTGGACTATGCGCCTCTCGGCGCTCCGCCTCCCTTTATTTATTTGGAGGCAGCTTTCGTGCAGTGGCTTGGCAAAGCTCGGACGCGAACAAAAAACGCGCCGCGAGAACGAGAATGCACGTCTTCACCCTCTCCTGCAGGGGGAGAGTCGGCGAGCGAAGCGAGCCGGGGTGGGATTCTGCTGCGCTCCAAAACCGGACCCCACCCCGATGCCTCGCTCACGCTCGGCATCGACCCTCCCCCTGCAGGGGAGGGTGAAGAAGAAGGGGCGCCGGACTCGACGCGTTACTTTCGTTGCAAGAATATCGTTGGGGCGAAGAGCGTCAGATGTGCAGCTTCAATTTCGTCGCAAGAGTTTCGTCGAGGCTCGCGCTCCCTCCACCATCTTGCTTCGCAAGATGGTCCCCTTCCTCCGCTATGCGGGGGAGGATTTTAAAACAGCGGCGGCACGTCGCCGATGCGGATGAGGCCGAGATAGACGGCGCCATCGGAAAGCCGCAGCGGCAGCGCCACCGCCGGCTTGCTGTCGATTTCGGTCGGCTGACCCATCTTCTTGACGTCGTCGACCAGCGTCGCGTTGGTGCCCTGGCGCACGATGCCGCTCAGCCCGGGCACCAGACGGTCGAGCGCCGCAAGGCCCTGTTGGGCCTGGCCGCCACCGCTCAGTTGGTCGAGTTGCTGGTCGATCATGCGATCGATGCCGAGCTGCGGGACGATGGCGTCGAGGCCATACACGGCGACTTGCAGCATGCCGTCGAGCCGGCCGCGTGCGTTCACCGTCACCTTGCCGGAGCCGACCACGATGGCGTCGGCGCGCTGCAGCCGCAGCGTTTTCAGCTCGATCGAGCCGCCGGCGGCCTGCAATTCACGGAACCGCTGCGCCAACGGCTTTTGCTCGAGATCCTTGAAACCGCGCACCACCACCTCGACGTCGCCGCGCAGCGGTTCGGCCAGCAGCGGATGCAGCGTCGGCGCCGCCGCGGCGACGAAATGCAGAGTGAAATCGATCACTGGATTATTTTGGATCGAGCCGGAGACGATGCGGGCATCGAGTTCGCCATTGTCGGCGGTAAACAAAGCGGCGGCAGCGCCGCCGCCGGCGCCACGGTCGAGCTGCGGCCGTTCGACACTGATCGAGAAGGCTTCGGGATTGGGCGGCAGACCGTCGAGGCGCATGCGCGCGCTCGACCAGTTGGCCACGAGGCTTGGAGCCTGGCCGGGTGCGGCCACCGTGACCGGCCCGACGACGTCGGCGACCAGCTCGGTTGGACGCCAGACCTGGGCGGTGAAGGTGATGTCCTTGGCGGCGAGGTCGACCGGCGATTGCGCGGCCTTGATCGCGGCCGCGGCCTGGACGCAGCGGACCTGGATGCTCAACGGGAAGCCGCCGACCCCTTCCGATCCGCAGGTATAGGTGCGGCCGGCTGCCGCTTCGCTCGCGATCCAGCCGGCGAGCGTGCGGTTCGCCACGCCGGCGGCGTAGTACCACAGCCCGCACCAGACGACCGCAAGCCCGACCAGCACCGCAACCGGCACGACGACGCGCCACAACGTCCGCCGCGGCCGCGGAATCGGAGCGCGACCGCCGCGCCGAGCGATGCGCTCGCCGTCGCCTCGCATGATGCTGATCGGGGATTCGCCCGTCATTGCACCTCTTCGCCTGCCGAGTGCGGCGTTTCCAAGACTGTTTCCAAGACCCCGGATTCCAAGACTCCGGATTCCAAGACCCGGCGCCGACTTTTGCGGCTGCCATTGTGCCGCCGCGATCACCCTGCTAGGCGAGCGCAGTCAAGCCGCCAAGTCAATCCAAGGCATGAAGGCCATCGACACGCACGACACCGGCGATTTTTGGGTGTTCGGTTACGGCTCGCTGATGTGGCGGCCCGGCTTCAAAGCATTACAGCGCGTGCCGGCGCGGCTCACCGGCCTGCACCGTTCGCTGTGCGTGTTTTCCTTTGTCCATCGCGGCACGCCGGAGCGCCCCGGCCTGGTGCTCGGGCTCGACCGCGGCGGCATGTGCCGGGGCATCGCCTACCGGATCGCCGCGGCGGCGCGCGAGGAAACCATCGCTTATCTGCGCGGGCGCGAGCAGGTCACCGCCGTCTATCGCGAGACGGTGCGGCGGATCGAGCTGGAAGATACGGCGCGCCGGCAGGTCAGCGCGCTCTGCTACATCGTCGACCGCGGCCACGTTCAGTATGCGGGGCGGCGGCCGCTCGCCGAGCAGCTGCATTACGTGCGCCAGGGTCACGGCCAATCCGGCGCCAACCGCGATTATGTGCTCGAAGCGGTGCGGGCGCTCGAAGCGCTCGGCTATCGCGAGACCGAGCTGCATCTTTTGGCCGAGCGGCTCGCCAGCCAGCAGGAATCAGGGATCAGCTTTCAGGAATCAGTTATGGGCGTCCAGTTTCCGGAGACGTGAAAGATGCTCGTCATTCCGGGGCCGAGCGAAGCGAGGAGCCCGGAATCCATAATCACGAGCGCAGGGCTTATGGATTCCGGGCTCGCCGCTGCGCGGCGCCCCGGAATGACGAATCAATGATTTTTGTCACGCGCTTCCTGGAGCAAGCGGGTGCTCGCCTCCTCCAGGCGGCTTTGCAGCTCGCCGAGAAAAACGCGCCGGTCGAGGCCGGGTGCGATCGGTTCGAGCGCTTCGACCACCACGGTTCCGGGGTAGCGTTTGAGCGATCGGCGCGGCCAAAACGACCCGGAATTGAGCGCCAGCGGCACGCAGGGCACGCCGGCCTTGTCGTAAAGATAGGCGACGCCGCTTTTGTAGCTCGGCTCGGCGCCGGGCGGCCGCCGCGTGCCTTCCGGGTAAATGATGACCTGGCGGGCGCGCGCCAAAGCCGCACGAGCGCGTGCGGTCATGCGCGACAGCGCCGCAACGCCGGCGCCGCGATCGATCGGGATCACGCCGGCCTTGGCCATGTGCCAGCCGAACAGCGGGATCCACATCAGCTCGCGCTTGAGCACGAAGGTCGGATCGTCGAGGATTTTGTAGACTGCGAACGTCTCCAGGAACGACTGATGTTTGCAGGCGACGATGCAGCCGCCGGAGGGAATGTTTTGTACGCCGCGCCATTCGATCCTGGTGCCGCAGATCACGCGCAGCAGCCACAGCGAACTCAGCGCCCAGGCGCGGATGAACACGAGCTGAAGACGGTGGGGCATTACCAGCGTCGGCAGCGACACCAGCATCAGAACGGTGACGTTGACATAGAACAGAAGATTGAACAGCAGGGAGCGGAGCAGGGGCAGAACTCCGTCCGGGGCAGCCGCGCTGTTCGCGGGTCTTGGTTGGCGTGCCGGCACGGCGCTGCCGCGCGACGGCGTCATGACGGATTGGCGGCGGACAGCCGGTTCGTGGCGTTGTCCG
>JASHSE010000695.1 GCA_030036975.1 Xanthobacteraceae bacterium
ATGCTCGTTCCAGGCCGGGAAATACGGCTGCTCGCTGAATTGATAGACCCGCATGGCGTTTCGCTCCCGTCATTCCGGGGCGCCGCGCAGCGGCGAGCCCGGAATCCATAACCACGGAAGGGTAAGGCTTGGACGAGGCGGTGCCAACCGCAAGCGGCAGGGGTTACGGATTCCGGGTTCGGCCCTGCGGGCCACCCCGGAATGGGCGCTTAGCGAGCCGAAATCGTCGCGTCGACCAGATCGCCGGCGCGGACGCTCGCGCGCGCTGCTGCGGGTTGTTCGGCGGCCAGGGCTTCGGCGGCGATGCGTTCGGCATCCGGCTGCCGCCACGCCTTGAGCCGCGGATAAACCTCGCGGGCAAACAGCGTGAGGTTATCGACCGTCTGCTCGTGGGTGAGGAAGCCGGCATGACCCATCATCAACAGGTTGCCCATGCCGCCGCAATAATCGCAGAAATCGACGATCTGATCGTAAGCCTCGTCGGGCGTGCCGCAGAACAGGATGCCGGCGGCGACCAAATCCTCGACGCTCGCCGAGCGCATGTCGATGACGCGGCGGTCCTTGGTGTAGCTGCGTGGCGGTGTCACCCCGCGCATGAGCCGCGCATTGTCCTCTGGCGACAGAAAGCCTGGCGGATTGCGGAACGGCACGTGCACGATCGATGAAGAGCGCAGATAGCCGGCGACCAGATCGCCGCGCTTGCGCGCCTCGTCCTTGTCGTTGGCGACGGCGACGAGGCCGAGATAGGCGAAGCGGTCGGGCCCCGGCGCACGGCCCCATTTCGCCAGGTGGCCGCGGCGGTAGGAATCGTAGAGCGGACGCGTGTTGTAGCCGGAGCCGAGCGTCGCCATCACATAGCCGCGCTCGCCCAAAATACGCGCCTGCGTGGTCGAGCCGGTGGTGGTCCAGACCGGCGGATGCGGCTCCTGCCAGATGCGCGGCCAGACGTTGACCTGGCGGTAGTGAAAATACTCGCCCTCCCAGTTGAAAATCTCGTCGTGCGTGGTCATCGCCTTGATGATGAAATCGAGCGCCTCCCAGAAGCGGTCCATCACGGCGACCGGATTCTGATTGGAGGCCGGAAACTCGTAGGGCACGCCCTTGATGAAGCCCATGTCGAGCCGGCCGCGCGAGATCACGTCGATGGTGGAAAGCTCCTCGGCGACGCGCAGCGGATCGGGCCGGTGGCCGATCGGATAGCCGAGCACCAGGAGCCGCGCGTTTTTGGTGATGCGGGAGAGCACGGAGAGGCCGACCACCACCGTCGACGACATGCAGGTTGCGGTCTGGTGGTGCTCGTTCAACATAATGTCGAGGCCGAGCTGGTCGGCGAGCTGCCATTCATCGTAGTAGCGGTGGAACAGATCGGCGGCGACACGCGGATCGCATTTGCGGTTGAGGAGATTGACGCGCAGCGAGCCGGCATGATCGTTCCAGGTCGGGTAATAGGGCTGCTCGGTGAACTGGTACACTCGCATCATGCTCGCTCCGGCACTTCCGTCATTCCGGGGCAGCCCGCAGGGCCGAACCCGGAATCCATAACCCCTGAGCGTAGAGTTCAGTCGCGGCGGTCAAACTTAACCAATCGTGAGTATGGATTCCGGGTTCGCGCTTCGCGCGCCCCGGAATGACCAAAGAACTTCATTTGCCCCCCAAAAACGCCAGCACCTTTTCGGCGAACACTTTCGGCTGCTCCTGATGCGGGAAATGACCGGCGCGCTCGATTGGTTCGAACCGTGCGTCTGGAATCAACGCCGCATAGGCGCGGCCGTAGGCTTCGCTGAGCATGCGGTCATGAGTGCCCCAGAGAAACAGCGTCGGGATGCGGATGCGGTGCAGCCGGCTTTTCAGCCGCGGATTATGGAAATACGGATTCCAGGCGAAGCGCGCCGTCGCCTCGCGCGCCCGCGCCGCCGCCAATACTTCGGCGTCGGGCAGCGCTTTGTAATCGCGCGTGCCGGCGGCGGGATCGCAATAGGCGATCTCGATGAATTCCTTCTCGGTCAGCGCGAAGATATCGACGATGTCGCGGGTCTCGCGGTCGCCGACCTTGATGCCGACGGCATTGGCCATGACCAGCTTCGACAGCCGCGCCGTCGACTTCACAGCAATCTCGGCGGCAAGCCAGCCGCCGAGCGACACGCCGACCAAGGCAAGGTCGCGCAGATCAAGCTGGTCGAGCAGGTCGAGATAGAAGTACGACAGATCGTCGACCGAGCGCATGCCTTTGGGCAATTCGGAGCGGCCGTAGCCCGGATGGGTCGGCGCGATGACGCGCGCGCCCTTGGCGAGCGCATCAATCGCGCCCAGCGCCGGCTCGATGCCGTTCTCGGCATGCAGGAACAGAAGCGGCCGGCCGGCACCGCGCTCGATGACGTCGATCCTGGTGCCGCTGACCACGAGCGATGGCGTCGCGGCTTCCGTCAGCGACATCGCCCTGCCCCATTCCGTCGGGCAATTTTCACACCCGCCACGCATGTTTTTTGCCGGACAAAACGCATTTCGTCTTATTGAACGGGCGGCATAAGCTGTCAATTCCGGGAGCAAGCCTGCTCCATGCGCTGCTGCATGCCCCCCGCGCGTGAACGCCTTCCGTGAAGCGGAATGGACAATCGAACCCGTCGTGACGACCTCGCGCGTGGTTGCTATGACACGGCGCCCGACAGGACAAAGAGGATTTAGCAACATGACGGACGATTTGGTTCAGATCAAAACAGACATCGCTTACGCCAGCCACGATGGCGTTGACCTGTCGGGCGATCTCTATCTGCCCAAAGCCGCGAAAGCCGCGCCGGCCATGGTTGCCGTGCACGGCGGCGCCTGGATTCAGGGCGCGCGTACTGCCTTTCAATACTGGGGGCCATATCTGGCGGCGCGTGGCATCGCCCTTTTTGCCATCAGCTATCGGCTCGCAACCAAGACCAAAACGTTTCCGCAAGCGGTGCAGGACGTGCTCGCCGCCGTGCAATTCGTGCGCGGCAAAGCAGCGGAGTTCGGCATCGATCGAGAGCGCATCGGGCTTCTTGGCTCCTCGGCCGGCGCGCATCTCGCGGCGCTCGCCGCGCTCGGCGGCAAGAAATTCGCTGCTGGCTATCCGCAGGACGCATTCGCTTCGGTCAGCGCCGACGTGAAGGCGCTGGTCGGCGTCTACGGTATCTACGACATGGTGGCGATGTGGACGAGCTGTCAGGTGCAATGGCCGATCGGCAATATCGTCGAACGCTTGCTCGGCGCGCCGCCAATGGCGGACCGCCAGCTCTATTTCGACGCCTCGCCGATCAGCTACGCGACGCTCGCCAACAACAAGCTGGCGGTGTTGCTCGTCACCGGCACCGAGGACGACTTGGTCGACCGGGTGGCGCAGATGCAAGCATTTCAGCTCGCGCTCAAGCAGGCCGGCTTCTTCGTGCGCCCCTGCATCGTCGCCGGCGCACCGCATTACTGGATGAGCGACCCGATCGACGACCCGACCGGCTTTCCTGCGTTTTTGGCGCCACGGCTGGTGCGTTTCTTGGCGGAGAAGCTGTGAATCGTTTCCCGGGCGCAGCGCAGCACGAAGTGGTGCGCTGCAGACCCGGGATCGTCAAGCACTCCAAGCCTGCGAAGGTCCCGGATCAGCGGTGCACCGCATCCGGACCGAGTGCCATTATCACTTCTTCTCCAGCATCAGCGTGCCTTCGCGGCGGATCAAGGGCTGGATCGCCTCGGCGAGCTTGGCGAGGAGCCAGGGCAAAAAGACTTGCAGCGTCACGTGATCGTCGGCGACGTCGATGGTGCCGCTGATCGTCTGGGCGAGCGCGCTGACGCGGAACGCCAGCTGATCGCCGGTCCAGTTTTCTTCCTGGATGTTGAACAGATGGCTGTAACTCGTGCGCACGCCGGCGATGCCGGATTTCAGCCGGCGCAGCGCCTCGTCCTTGCCGAGATGATGCGGAATGCTGACGACGAGCGGCTTTGACATGGCGGCTCCAAATGCTCCGACATGAATATAGGAGCGCGCG
>JASHSE010000001.1 GCA_030036975.1 Xanthobacteraceae bacterium
CCAAGGCGGTCGCCCCGCATGTCGCCCGCGAGGCCTGGACCGTCAAATTCCAGCCGAAAGTCGTATCCGACATTCGCGAGCATTTGCAGCAAGTCGCCAAGATCGTCGGCGTAAGCGACGATCTCGACAAGGTGCGACGCTGCGAAGCCGAGGCGCAGGCCGCATTCGGCCGGCATGCGACCGCCAACCGGTCGCAACCCTATTACCTCGACGTCACCAACAAGGATGCGAACAAGGGCGCCGTGGTTGAATATCTCGCCCGGCACCTCGGCATCCCGGAGCAGGAAATCGCGACCATCGGCGATCAACCAAACGACGTGGTGATGTTCAAGCGCTCGGGGTTCAGCATCGCCATGGGCAACGCCTCGGACGAGGTCAAGGCGCAAGCCGCAGCCGTCACCGCTTCCTACAATGATGAAGGTTTTGCCAAGGCGATGGAGGCCTTCATTCTGGGTTCAGCAAGGCAATACGCGCATGGGCAAGGCGAGCGGACGTATTGAAATTTTGCCGGATCCGCTCACGCTGGCGCATCACGTGGCGGAGTGGATGACGCAGGCAGCGCTGGCGGCGCAAGCGCCGTTCCGCATCTCGCTCTCCGGCGGTTCGACGCCGAAGACGCTGTACGGACTGCTCGCGTCCGATGAATTTAGGAGCCGTTTCCCGTGGCCGCGCGTGTCCTGGTACTGGGGCGATGAGCGCTTCGTTCCGTACGACCATCCCGACAGCAATTATCGGATGACCCGCGAAGCCATGCTCGCCAGGGCTCCGGTGCCGGCGGCGAACATTCATCCGGTCCCGACCGACGGCATGCCCGAGGACGCGGCGCGCCGCTACGAGCGGACGTTGCAGGACTCCTACGGCGCAGCAACGCTTGATCCGCAGCGGCCGCTTTTCGACATCACGCTGCTCGGGCTTGGTCCCGATGGACATACCGCCTCGCTGCTTCCCGGAGAACCTGTTCTGGATGAGCGCGAGCGCTGGGTCGCCGCCGTCTCGCATGGCCGGCCTGAAATCCGCATCACCATGACCTATCCGGCGATCGACAGCAGCCGGCGCGTTGCCTTCCTCGTGGCCGGCGAAGAAAAGGCGGACATATTCAGCGCGATACGGACCGGCAACAGTCGCGTGCCGGCGGCGCGCGTCCGGCCGGTTGGCGAGTTGTTTTGGTTTGTCGATCAAGCGGCGGCAGGACGAGAGAATGTGCCCCGTCGCGAGGCGGCGCGGAAGCGATGAGGTCTGCAACAGCCTCCACACGCGACGCCGCGCCGGTCCGTCCGTGTGAGGGGACGCCGTCGATCATCATAGCGCCCTCGATCCTATCAGCCGATTTCGCCCGCCTGGGTGAAGAGGTCCGCGCCGTCGATAGGGCCGGTGCGGACTGGATCCATGTCGACGTGATGGATGGCCGCTTCGTTCCCAACATCACCATAGGACCGGCTGTGCTCCAGGCGATCCGCCGCTCGACGACAAAGCCGCTCAACGTTCATTTGATGATCGTCGAGCCGGAGCGCTATATCGCCGCCTTCGCCGATGCCGGCGCCGATCATCTGCTGGTCCAGGCCGAGCCGGGCTCGACGATCCATCTGCATCGGGTGCTGGCGAACATTCGCGCACTCGGCAAAAAGGCAGGCGCGGTGCTGGATCCTGCAACCCCGCCGGAGCTTATCGAATACGTCCTGCATCTATGCGACGTCATTCTGGTCATGACCGTCAATCCGGGATTCGGCGGCCAACGCTTCCTGCCCGAAATGCTGCCCAAGATTCAACGCCTGCGCGCGATGTGCGCCGAGCGCGGCGTGCGGCCGGTGATCGAAGTCGATGGCGGCGAGAACGCGACGACGGTCGCGCAGGCGGCCGGCGCCGGCGCAACGGCAATTGTTGCAGGCTCGGCAATCTTTGGAGCCGAGGATTACGCCAAGGCGATTGCCGAGCTCCGCGCCAAGGCCGCCGCGGCGGCCGTGATGTCATGAATACGGCTCCGTCCGCAGCCCGTGCCGAAGTGGAGGCTCTCAAGCGCGCCGCCGCCGAGGCCGCGGTGCAAATGGTCGAGAACGACATGGTCGTCGGGCTTGGCAGCGGCTCGACGGCGGCGTTCGCGGTCGAAGCCCTCGCGCGGCGTCATCGGCAAGGGCTGCATTTTGTCGGCATTCCCACCTCGGAGCATACCGCAACGCAGGCCAGCGCAGCCGGAATTCCGCTGACCTCGTTCAGTGAGCATCTCCAGATCGATCTTACAATCGACGGTGCCGACGAAGTCGAGCGCGGCACGCTCAACCTGATCAAGGGACGGGGTGGAGCGCTGCTGCACGAGAAGATCGTCGCGGCCGCGAGCCATCGCCTCGCGATCATCGTCGACGGCAGCAAGATGGTGGACCGGCTTGGGGCAGGAAATTCGCTTCCCGTGGAAGTGGTCGCCTTCGGCATCGAGGCAACCCGCGAGTCGCTCGAAGTGCTCGGCGCCAGTGCGCGTCCACGCATCTCGTCGGGCCATCCGTTTGTTACCGACAGCGGCAACCGCATTCTCGATTGCGATTTCGGCCGCATCAACGACCCGGCGCGGCTCGAGGAGCGCATCGGACGCATCGTCGGCGTCGTGGAAAGCGGACTTTTCATCGGCCGCGCCGATCCGGTTTTCGTGGCCGATGCAGCCGGCGTCCACCGCCTCTACAGCGCACGCGCCCATCGCGGCAGTCCGCCGATCCTGGTGATCATGGGCGTGTCGGGATCAGGTAAATCGACCATCGCCGAGGAACTCTCAGCGCGGCTCGGCTGGCTGTTCGAGGAGGGCGATTCGCTCCATCCGGAAGCAAACATCGCCAAGATGCACGCCGGCATTCCGCTCACCGATGCCGACCGTTTGCCATGGCTCGAGCGCGTGGCGGCCTGGATCGATGGGCAGCGCGCCAAGAGGCAGCCGGGCATCATCACGTGCTCCGCGCTGAAACGAACCTATCGGCAAATCATCATCGGCGACCGGCCGCAGGTGCGGCTGGTCTATCTGCGCGGCGGTCGAGACTTGCTCGCCGAGCATTTGTCGGGACGTCATGGCCATTTCTTCCCTCCGGAATTGCTGCGAAGCCAGATCGACACGCTCGAAGAACCGGACCCCGGCGAGGAGCCACTGACGGTCGATTTGAACGCTCCCGCCGCGCAAGTCGCCGATGCGATCATTCGGCTGCTCGGCCAGTCAGCGACCATTTCAGAAGGCGCGGCGGCGCTGCACAGCGAAGGAGCGAGAATGCCTTGAGACGACGGCGCATGGCTCGAAGCGCGATCGAACGCGGGCGGAAATCGGCGGCATGCCGCCATGAGAAGACGCGTTTCTTCCGTGCAGCTTTGGCTTGCCATCGGATTGATCGTACTCGCCTTCGCGCAGATCGGCGTCCCACCTGGTGTTCTTCCTGCATCTGCGCAGCGGGCCCGACAGCACGAACAATATTCCGGCCCTCGCCTTCGGCGTGCTGGTCGTCTTTCTCATCATCATCGGCTCGGTCTGGATCATCTCTAATCTCAACAGCAACATGATGCCCATGCCGGTGCAGTAAGCGCGGAAAGCCGCCATGGCGATTTGGCAGCGCTCAATCTCCACGGCGCCCTCCGGTCCCGCAAAGCCTCCGCTCAAGCCGTTTCGCCGGCAGCAAGCTTCGTCCCTGGGACAAACCTTCCTGCGAGGCCGCGCCGTTCCACTATGTTGCGGTCGCCTTTGATCACGTCGAATTCCGTCTGCTCGCCCTCGCGCCAAAAGCGAATGTCAAGCATATGCCTGCCGATGCGAAGATCATGCACGGTAAGGTCGCGCAACCACGCGGGCAGGTATGGGTCAACGTAAAGTTTGTCGTGCGGCGCATCCGGCAAAAATCCCAACAGCGCCTGCGTCAGCATGAACACCGAACCGGCGGCCCAAGCCTGCGGCACGTTGGCACCGATATATTGCACCGGGAAATTCGCCTCGTTGCGCTCGGACGCGGTGTAGAGCTCCGGCAGCTGATTAAGAAGAAAGTGGCTCGCCGCCACGCTGACATCGTGGGCAATCTGCGCCGTCTCGATATGAAACCCATAGCGCTTGAAGCCCATGGCGATGATCGCGTTGTCGTGCGGCCAGATCGAACCGGTCTGATAATTGTACGGATTAAACGCCGTATGATGGGCGGACAGCGTGCGGATACCCCATCCCGTCCACATGTCCGGCGCGGTGAGGCGCTCGACGACCCTCTTGGCGCGCTCGACAGGAACGATGCCGGACCACAGGCAATGTCCGGCGTTGGATGCAACGGTCAGGACCTTCTTCTTGTCGCCATCGAGCGCATAGGCATAGAACCCGAGCTCCTCGTCCCAGAAAACTTCGTTGAACCGCGTGAACAGCGCAGCGGCCTTGGCGCGGAGCTCAGTGGCCCGTTCGGGCCTGCCGAGCGCCTCGAACGCTTCCGCCATGTCCATCCAAGCAAGATAAACATAGCCTTGCAGCTCGCAGAGTGCCTTGGGCCCCTTCACCAGCGAGCCATCAGGATACATGACCGCATCGCCGGAATCCTTCCAGCCCATGTTCTCGTAACCCGCCGGGGACCGTGTCTGATATTCCTGAAATCCGTCGCCGTCGCGGTCGCCGTATTCGTCGATCCAGGCGAGACACCCTTCCGCCGTCTGCAAATGCTGTTCCAGCAATCCTTTATCGCCGGTCGCGCGCCAGGCGGCGTGCAGGGTTATCAGATAGAGCGGCGTCGCGTCTGCCGTGCCGTAGTATGGCGTGTGCGGGATGAGCTTGAAGTGCGCAAGCTCGCCGCAGCGCAACTCGTGGAGAATCTTGCCCGGTTCGGCATCGCGGTAAGGATCGTCTGCCTTGGCCTGCAGCGAGCCGAGGATCTCCAGCGAACCGCGCGCGAACTCCGGGTAGATCAGCAGATTCTGCAGCGAAACGATGAGACTGTCACGGCCGAAGGGCGCGACGAACCACGGCAGTCCGGCCGCAGGCATGAAGACCATATGGTTCGTGCCGCTGATAGGCAGACGCAGCGCCGCCATGTCCTCCAGCGCCTGATGAAACAGGCGATAAAACTCCTCGTTGCTCGTCTGGATTTTCGCTACGGCCTTCAACCATTGCGACATCGTCTCAAAATGCGGAGATCCGCGATCGATCCCGACGCAGTCACCGGACGGTTGGAAGGTCTGCTCGCCATCCTCGAGCGTGTATTGCAGGCAGGCGTGCCACGTCTCGGTCGGTTGAAGCGCGACCTCAAAGCTGAGCCGGCCGTTTGCGGAAACAGCCTTGCACGGGGCACGCATCACTGAAACCGTCACCGCACGGCGAAAATCCCGGTTTGAATAGACGGTGCGAACCCGTTGTTCGCCTTCCGACCATTCGGTCGTGATCTTGCCGCGGCGCACGATGTGTCCCGATTTGACTTCGAAGACGTCGGCAAAATCGCTTCGAAAGGCCAACTCGAGCTGGAAACGCACCGGTTTCATGCTGTTGTTGGCGATGTCGAGATCTTCGTGCATGCCGCCGCTCAGCGATCGGCTGATGGTAAGGCCAAGCGTGCGCGGCGGGATCGAGCCATCTTCGGTGAGGATCGACCTGTTGGTGAGGAATATCCGCGCTGCGTAGTAACTAATCGGACCGCCATTGAGCAGTTGCCAAGGCTCGCCGTTGGCGAAGATTGCCCAGTTGCTGATGACCCGCGTATCGAGGAAGTACAAGCCCTTCTCGCTCGGCCAGGTGATGGTCCCATCCGGGTCGGTGACGAGCACGGTCTGACCTTGATGAATGGCAATCTGGGGCGGACCGACTTGAACCTTAAACGCCATTATGTGCTCCTCAACGGCTTGTTTTTCCCGCTCGGCGGTTTCGTTTCCGGCATCAGCAACCCGGCAAGAAGCGCTGCAAAGAATGCTACCGCGGCAATGCCGATGAATCCAATGGCGTTACCGAAATTTCCAACGATAAAGCCAAAGAATGTGGTGCTGAGCAGCGCGCCAATGCCCGAGACCATGCCGACAAAACCTTGGGCCAAATTGAATCTGCCGGTTTGGTTCGTGAGATCGGCAATGACCAAAGCGGTCAGCACGCCCAAGACGCTGCCGCTGACGCCGTCAAGCACTTGGACGCAGATCAGCAAAGGCGGACTGGTGATCGCGGCGAACAGCAGCGCGCGAAGCGACAACGCAGTAAAGCCGATCAAAAGCAACGGCCGGCGCCCCCGATTCTGCGCCTGCTGCCCGACCCACGGAGCACTCAGCGCGACGACAATCTGGGGCAGGATGATCAGTGCCGAGATGATAAACGAAGCGTGTGTTCCGTTGCGGTATGCCAATTGCTCACCCGCGAGCGGCAATACCGACGCGTTGGCGAATTGGAACAAGAACAAGCAGGCGGCAAAGGTCAGCAACCCGTGGTTCTTAAAAAGGCTCATGCGCCGCGCTCTTGGCGGCGGCGCGGATGCGTGGTGAGCGGGTTGCCCACAAGCGCGGCCGAAGTGGATATCAGTGGAATGGACGCGTCCCAGAGCTGCAAGCAGCGGCAGCACCAGTGCGGCCGACACGAAGAATATCGCCCGATAGG
>JASHSE010000012.1 GCA_030036975.1 Xanthobacteraceae bacterium
CTCAGGATGACGGATTAGAGTCAGAGAGAGGTCAGTTTAGGCGTTGCGCCGCAGTTCGGTGCGCCGATCCGCTGCGCATCGACTGCAGCAGTATCGCGGTGAGGACGTACAGGCCGCCGGCGGCGCCGGCAGTAACGCCGAGGGCGATTTCCTGCCCGGAAAACTGCCAGACATGGGCGATGGCGAGGAACGTCGCGTCGAAAAAGGCGATCGACACCGCCGCCGGGATGGTGAGCTCTTGCAACTGCCGCAACATGGTCGCGCTCCGGAATCGCTCTGAAATTTTGCCCTTTGGCCGCTGCTGTCGCCAGGCGAATACCAGTGCCGTTGTACCCGACACCTCTTAGCCGGCGGCTGTGGCGACCGGTCGAATTGACGGGGCGCGGATCAGCCGATCTTAACCAAGCCGGCTGCGGCGGCGCACGCATCAATACGGACGCGGCTCACAGATTCCGCTCATTCCCGCGAAAGCGGGAATCCAGAACTGGGCCCCCGCCTTCGCGGGGACGAGCGGAAGCTGGAGCCACCGGTCGAATCTCGTATGGCAGGCCGTCAGTGCCGCCCGCCAATTCGCGCCCGGCCGTGCTATATTGGCGCATCACGCGCAAAAGCCGTGTCACGGAAATTTCAGCATGCCGTCATCCGACAAAAAACTTCATCTCGGCGCCTTCATGCGCCCGGCCAGCATCCATACCGGCGCCTGGCGGTATCCGGACGCCTGGCCGGACATGAACTTCAACTTCGCGCACATCAAAAGCTGCATCCAGCGGCTGGAGCAGGCCAAGTTCGACGCGTTTTTCATGGCCGACCACATGGCCGTGCTCAACATGCCGATGGACGCGCTCAAGCGCAGCCACACCGCGACCTCGTTCGAGCCGTTCACGCTGCTTTCGGCGCTGTCGCAGGCGACCGGGCGCATCGGTCTCGTCGCCACCGGCTCGACCACGTTCGACGCGCCGTATCACATCGCCCGGCGCTTCGCCTCGCTCGATCATATTTCCGGCGGCCGCGCCGGCTGGAATATCGTCACCACCTCCAATCCCGACGCCGCGCTCAATTTCGGGCTCGAAGAGCCCATGGAGCACGGCGAGCGCTATCGCCGCGCCCGCGAGTTTTATGACGTGGTGACCGGGCTGTGGGACAGCTGGGCCGACGATGCGTTCGTGCGCGACGTCGACGACGGCATCTTCTTCGATCCGGCAAAAATGCACGTGCTCGACCACAAGGGCAAATATCTCTCGGTCCGCGGGCCGCTCAACATCGCGCGGCCGATCCAGGGCTGGCCGGTCATCGTGCAGGCCGGCGCCTCGGAGTCCGGCCGCCAGCTCGCGGCGGAAACCGCCGAAGCGGTGTTCACCGCGCAGAGCGATCTTGCCGCGGGGCGGAAATTTTACGCCGACGTGAAAGGCCGCATGGAAAGACTCGGCCGCGCCCGCGACCACATGAAAATCCTGCCCGGCTGTTTCGTCGTGGTCGGCGACACGGTCGAAGCGGCGAAGGCCAAGCGGCAAAAGCTCGACGGTTTGGTCGACTATGCCAACGCCATTGCGTCGCTGTCGATCGCGCTCGGCCACGACGCGTCGCAATTTGATCCCGACAAGCCGCTGCCGGATGAAATTCCCGAGAGCAACGCGTCGAAGAGCGGACGCGAGCGCGCCATCGCGCTTGGCCGGCGCGAGAACTTGACGGTGCGGCAGCTGGCGCAGCGGCTTGGCGGCTATTCGGGTCTCGCCATGGTCGGCACGCCGCAAACCATTGCCGACGAGATGGAGGAGTGGTTGCAGACCGAAGGCTCCGACGGCTTCACCGTGATGTTTCCGTATTTGCCGGGCGGGCTCGACGATTTCTGCGACCGCGTCGTGCCCGAATTGCAGCGGCGCGGCCTGTTCCGCCGCGATTATGAAGGCGTGACGCTGCGCGAGAATTTGGGCCTGCCGCGGCCGACGAACCGGTTCTTCGCGAACTAATCTTACCGCGTCAGAAAGACTAAATAGAACCTGCGCCTCCTTTCGGGGGCGCAGGGAGTTGCTACGCAGCAGTTTTCTATTTGTTTTATTCGCCGCCTACTGGCCGTTCTGGCCGTTCTGGTTCGGCTGCTGCTGGTTACCGCTCGGCTGTTGCTCGTTACCGTTCGGCTGCTGGTTCTGGCCCTGGTTAGTGTTTATGCCGAGTTGGGCCAGGGTTTGTTCGGTCGGCCGGCCGTTTTGGCTTTGGATGCCATTCTTCTGGTTGAAGGCTTGCACCGCCCGGCTGGTGCGCGGCCCCATCCTGCCGTCAGCTCGGCCTGCGTTGAAGCCCTTCTTGTCCAGGGCGGACTGCAACTGGCGCACCTGGCCGCGGCTCAGGTTTTGCGCCGCGCCGGGTTGCTGGTTCGAAGCCTGATTCTGGTCCTGCTGCTGGCCGTTCTGGGGCTGTGCTTGCGACTGCTGCTGGGCCGGCTGCTGCTGCGGCTGATTGGCCGCGTTGTTCGCCGCAAAAGCCGGCGCCGCCAGAGCCGCGGTGGCCAGAAGGGTGATGATCGTCTTCTTCATAGTGCTCTCCGTGTCGCGCGTGGTGCTGCGCTTGCCTCGCTCGTTGCTGTGGGTTCCGGCTGCAACGGTTCCCGCCGGCGGCGGAACGCGCCCGCGTTGCAGCCCTGTTGGGCCAACTCGTGCCCCGCGACGTTGTTCGCCGAGGAACCCGCAAAAATTCGCCGCGGCTCAGAATGTCGCGGGCGGGCGGAGCCAGTCGGAGCTGGAACTTACGCCGTGTGGCCGTCGAACTTGCCGGACTTCGGCGTCTCCTTATCGCTGCGCGGCGTCATCGTCGCGGTGTCCTTGCCGCCCGGGACGCCGCGCGGGCCGAGTTCCTTGCGCGCGAGGTCGTCCTCGGTCGGGCGATCGTCTTCGTTGATCTGGCGGCGCGGCATGGTCTTGCTCCTTACCGGCATCACCGGGCAGCGGTCACGGCGAGCGCGTCCAAACGGCTCCGCTGCTCATCGGTGAGCTTGCTCTCGAATTGGGTGAGCGCCACCTGCATGGCAAGGGCGGCGCGCCAACTGGCGTCGAGCCGCGACTCCAAACGGAGCCCAGGTCAACGTGCTTGCGGCCGGTCGGTTCCGTTCAAGCGATGCCGACCGCCGGCTCGCTCTGCGGCTTGTCGCCGAGCCGCAACAACGGCACCAGCACGAAGGCAAACGCGGTGAACGCCGCCGATACGATCACCAGCGGTGTCAGGTTGCTATGAAACAGATGCGTATAAAGAAACGAGCCGGCATTGTCGGCGAGCGTAGTGGCGAGGTTGTTGATCGACATCAGGACGGCGAAGGTAAATCCTTCGGCGCGCTGCGGGGCGTAATCGGCGGCGAGCGTCAGTGTCGCTACGGTGGCCAGCATCGCGGCAAAACCGCTGCAGAAATTGAGGATGGCGGCCGAGGTCTCGGTCGACAGCAACAGATAGGCGGCGGTCGTCACCACACCGAACGCGATGCTGACATTGAGCAGGTTTTTCAGCGTGAGGCCGCCGAACACGCGGCGATAGAGCAGCGCGCCGAATACCCAGCCGGCCGACGCGATCGAACCCAGAATGCCGATATAGCCTTGTGAGAATTTCAGCTTGTCGGTCATGTGATAATAGAGCGGCGTAGCGAAGCCGGGACTGAAATTATAAAGGAAGATGAAGAGCGCGATGACCCACAGCTCACGCCGCTTGAAGGCGGCGAGCAGGCCGCGGGCGGTGGCGCGCATGCCGACAAGATCGATCGCGACCCTCCGCTCCGGGATCAGAAACAGCGTGCCGAAGATGACGGCAAGCGGCGCCACCCCGACGATGGCGGCGGCGACGTGCAGCGCCGACGCGGGCGAAAGGTGCTGGACCAGTTGGCCGCCGACGAGCGCCGCCGCCATGGCGGCGACGTTGAACCACAGCCATTGCTGATTGACGAAGCGGCCGCTCTCGCGCAGCCGCTGCCCGTTCTCCACCAGCACCGCGCCGCACAGCGTGCTGGAGATCGCCATGGCGTAGGCGGTGATCATCAACGCGAACACGAGCACATTCGGCGCCTCGATCTGCGTCGCCCACAGGTAGCCGGCGATCGCCGCAGCATTGGCGAGCAGCAGGTAGCTTTTGCGGCGATAGCCGAACAGCGGCAGAAAATCCGAGATGAGGCCGTAGAGCGGCTTGATCACCCAGGGCAGATTGAACAGCGTGATGAAGGCGGTGACCTGGACCGGCGTCCAGCCGTGCACCTGCTTGAGAAAATAAGTCAGCGGCTGCGAAATCAGCCCGACCACCTGGCCCATGCCCTCGACGATGTAGACGAGGGCGAAGAACCACAATAGCCGCTCGACCAAGCGATGGTCGGCCGCGCCATCGGCATGTGGCGCGGCGGCGGGCGCAGCAAGACGTTTGTCGGCGGCGGTGTCGCTTGAATTCATGCCCGCTTTGTTCCTCATCCTGAGGCGCGAGCGAAGCGAGCCTCGAAGGATGAGGCCGCGACGCCGGGGCCTGCATCCTTCGAGGCCCGCGCTGCGCGCGGGCACCTCAGGATGAGGCCCACTATAAAATGCGTCTTACACGCTCGGAATCACTTTCAACATCGGGAAGAACGTGCCCAAAAGCGTCGGCGGCCAGGGGATCGCCAACAGCTGGTCGAACACCACGTAGATCAGGACCACGACCACCGCGGTCATCGGCAGGACGATGATCCAGGGCTCGGGCGCTTCCTTGCGTTTGTCCGACGCAATCCGGATCGATTGCGCCAAAAGCTCGCGCAATTTCTGCGTTGCCGGTTTCAAGCCCATGAGCCGCAGCCCGCCAACAAACACGGCGGCGATGAATTTGGCCATCCATTCGCGCGCTTCGGTGCGCATGTAACAGATGATGAAGATCGGCACCGTCGGGATGAGCCCGATGATGGCCATCACCGCCATGAAGCTCGCCATCCAGCCAAAAAACGCTAAGCCGCGGATCAGGACGATGGCGCCGGGCAGGTGCGAGGTCTTGGACGCGATGTCCATGTGGATCTTGTGCGGCCGCTTCGGCTCCTCGGCGATTTCCGCTGCACCGGTCGCGGTCCCGCCTGCGCCGCCGCCGCCGGCGGCAGCCGCCACGACGCCCGCGCGCTCGTGCAGGCCGAAAATGTCGTTGATCAGGCTCAACGAGCAGAACAGGATGGCGCCGACCCCGACGATGGTCGGCACGATGCGCGCGGCAAACGCCCAGTCGAGCGATTGCGACAGCATCACCACGAACAGGATCAACAGCGCCGCCGGAAACAGATTGTCGGTCGAGAATTGCGCCTTGCCGAAATTGGTGAGCATGAACTGCAGCCCGGCCCAGGTCGTCTGCAGTGCGTTCCAGAAGCGCTTGACGAAGCGGAAGCGTCCTGCCGCCGGCGCGGTCCGCGCCGATCGCGGCGCGTGCGAGCGAATGTCTTGCAGGAACGGGCCGAGCAGGGAAAGCGCCGCGAACGCGAACATGATCAGCACGAACGGCTTGACCAGCCAGTCGACGCCGTAGCGCTCGATCGAGATGAACATGTAGCGTTCGATCGGCTCGCCGAGAATGAAGCCGAGCACGAACGGCGGGCGCGGCCAGCGGAAATGCTTCATCGCCCAGCCCAGCACGCCGAAGAACAACAGCGAGAACAGGTCGCCCCAGTTGCGCGACGATTCGAACGCGCCGATATAAACGAGGCTCAGCACGGCCGGCATGAACAGCGTGTAGCGCAGCGTCGCCACTTTCGCGAGCTGGCCGGAGAGCGCAAAGCACAGGCCGGAGCCCAGAATGTTGGCAATGGCGATGCTCCACACCATCGAGTAGGTCAGGTCGAGGTGTTTTGTGAGCATGTCCGGCCCGGGCACCAGGCCGTGGATCAAAAAGGCGCCGAGCAGGATCGCCATGCCGGCGCTGGCCGGCACTCCGAAGGCGACGGTCGGCACCAGCGCGCCGCCCTCCCGCGCATTGGTCGCGCTTTCGGCGGCGATGACGCCCCGCACGTCGCCGGTGCCGAAGGTTTGCCCCGCGTCCTTTTCGGTGCGCAGCGCATGGCCGTAGGAAATCCAGTCGATCACCGAAGCGCCGATGCCCGGTATCGCCCCCATCGCCGAGCCGAGCCAGGAGCAGCGCAGAATCAAAAACCAATGCGCAAGGCAGTCCTTGATGCCGAGCAGCATGCCGGTCTTGGTGTCCAGCGTTTGGCCCTGCTGCACGATGGCCATGCGCCCGATGGCGAGATCGCACAGTTCCGGCAGGGCGAAAATGCCGAGCGTGAGTGGCACCAGCGGCAGGCCGTCCCACAGATAAAGCGTGTCCATGGTCCAGCGCAGCGTGCCCGACTGCGGATCGGTGCCGATCATGCGCAGCATCATGCCGAAGCAGGCGAAGGTGAGCCCGCGCAGCGGCGCGTTGCCCGACAGCACCGCCACCATGGAAATGCCGAACACCGCGATGGCGAGGAGTTCCGGCGAGCCGATGTAGAGAATGATCGGCCGCATCACCGGCAGCGCGATCGCCATCAACGCGGCGCCGAACAGGCCGCCGATCAGCGCCGCCATGTAGGAGGCGCCGAGCGCGCGTCCGGCTTCGCCGCGCCGCGTCATCGGATAGCCGTCGAGCGTGGTCGCGGCCGAAGCGGCGTGGCCCGGCGCGCCGAACAGGATGGCCGCGATCGGATCGGCGGTCGTCGTCGTGGCGCCGAGCCCGAGCAGCAGCGCGAACGCGGTCGGCGCATCGAGCGCATAGGTGAAAGGCAACAGCAGCGCGGTTCCGGCGATGCCGCCGATGCCCGGCAGAATGCCGAGCGACAAGCCCATGCACACGCCGGCAAACAGATACAGCATGCGCATCGGATTGAGGATGATGTAGAAGGCATTGTGCGCGGAATGCAGCGCCAGGCCGGCCCCGTCAACGAAGTCGCGCCCGTAAGTGTGCAGTGCAACACCCACGGAATGCAGCAGACTGGTGTCCATCAACGGAACTCACACGCGCGGGCCTCAACAAGCATCGGCTTTTCTTTAAGAAGGCTCCGATGCGGAATAGGTTTTTCCGGCCGCGCTCCCCCCACTGACCGGCCGATGTTAGTGGACAAAGGCCGCAGCGGCCAGCACGGCCCGAATCGATATGGCCGCGCTGTGGCGCAGTCCAGGCGAATAAAACGCGCTGCGGCATCTTGCCGTGGCGCTTGACGCAAGTGTGGCCGTTCCGGGTGCACTTTTCGTGCGGCTGAAATGGTCGCGAGAGACATTAGAATACGTAACGACGGTGTTGCCGAATTGCCCGGTTCTCACCACGGAGGACAACCGATGAAGAT
>JASHSE010000071.1 GCA_030036975.1 Xanthobacteraceae bacterium
TTTTGACCACGTCGGGGCCGGTGACGAACATGTAGCTCGTATCGCGCACCATGAAGATGAAATCGGTCATCGCCGGCGAATAGACGTCGCCGCCGGCGCACGGCCCCATGATCACCGAAATCTGCGGGATGACGCCCGAGGCGATGACGTTGCGCTTGAACACTTCGCCGTAGCCGCCGAGCGCAGCGACGCCCTCCTGGATGCGGGCGCCGCCGGCGTCGAACAGGCCGACGATCGGCGCCCGCGCGCGCATCGCCAGATCCTGGATCTTGACGATCTTCTGGGCGTGCGTCTCCGACAACGAGCCGCCGAACACGGTAAAATCCTTGGCAAACACGAACACGGTGCGGCCGTTGACGGTGCCATATCCGGTGACGACCCCGTCGCCGGCGATTTTCTGCTTTTCCATGCCGAAATCGCCGGAGCGGTGCTCGACGAACATGTCGAGCTCCTCGAATGACGAGCGGTCCATCAACAGCTCGATGCGCTCGCGCGCGGTAAGCTTGCCGCGCTTGTGCTGCGTCTCGATGCGGGCCTTGCCGCCGCCGGCCCGCGCCGCCGCCCGCCGTGCTTCGAGCTTGTCGATGATGTCCTTCATGTCAGGGGCCAGGAATCAGGGATCAGTTATCAGACGTCAGGAATAGCAAGGAAGGCATGAAGCGTCATCTTCAACCTTCGCTACGCGGCGCGTGGGAGGACGAAGCGACCTCTTTGATTGCCTCCACGATGTTGGCGTAGCCGGTGCAGCGGCAGAGGTGGCCGGACAACACCTCGCGGATTTGTGCTTCGCTCGGATGCGGGGTGCGGGCGAGAAAATCGGTGAACGACATCAATATGCCCGGCGTGCAGAAGCCGCATTGCAGCGCGTGATGGTCGCGGAACGCGGCCTGCAGCGGATTGAGCGCGCCGTCGGGCGCGGCAAGCGATTCGACGGTGCGCACCTCGCGGCCTTCGGCCTGTACGGCGAGCGTCAGGCACGAGCGCACCGCGACACCGTCGACCAGCACCGTGCACGCGCCGCACACCCCGTGCTCGCAGCCGACATGGGTGCCGGTAGCGCCAAGGCCGTGGCGGAGAAAATCCGACAACAGCAGGCGCGGCTCCGCCTCGGCCGCGAGCTTGCGGCCGTTGAGCGTGAGCGCAATGCGGGTTTTCTGGTCGCGTTTGACGGCCCTCATTGCGCGACCTCCGCGACGACGTTGGCGGCAAGCTTGCGGAACATGTCACGCCGCATTGCCGCCGAGGCATGCAGGTCGTCATAGCCTTTGATTTCTTCGGCCCACTGCCCGATCGCATCAGCCGCGGACGCTGCATCGTGCGCGGCGACCGCGCGTGTCACTGGCCGCCCCGCCATGCCGCCGACCCCGAGCGTGACGGCGCCGTTCGCGCCGGCCGCAGCAGCTACCGCAATAATGGCGAAATCGCCGTGGCGCCGCGCGATCTCGCGAAACGCGACACGTTCCCTCGGTCGCTCTGGGAAACGTACCGCCACGATGAGTTCGTCGGGTTCTCGCGCCGTGGTCAGCATGTCCTTATGAAAGTCCTTGGCAGGAACGGCGCGCGTGCCGCGTTGCGCGCGGAGCACCACTTCGCCTGCGTACATCGCTAGTAGAAGCGGCAACTCGGAGCTTGGATCGGCATGCGCGATCGACCCGCACACCGTGCCCTTGTTGCGGGTTTGAAAATGCCCGACAAGCGGCAGCCCGGCCGCCAGCAACGCAGACTCTCGGGCGAGGTTCGGCCAAGCCAGCAGCTTGTTCTGCGTCACCGCGGCGCCGACCTCCAAAACGCCGCCATCGCTTCGGATCGTGTCAAGCTCGGCAATGCGCGAAATGTCGATCAGCACCGCGGCTTCGATCAGCCGCAGATTGAGCATCGGAATGAGCGACTGGCCGCCGGCGAGGATGCGCGCCTCGTCGCCGTGCTCGGCGAGCAGCGCCAAAGCCTCATCGACCGTATCCGGCTGCACGTAGTCGAACGGTCGCGGCTTCATCGCTCGCCCGCTTCGCCGGCCCGTTCGAGCAGCGCATGAATGCGCCGCGGCGTCGCCGGCAGCGCCACGTCGGCGACGCCGAGCGCGTCGGCGATGGCGTTGGCGATGCAGGCCGGCGTCGACATGCAATTGCCCTCGGCTAGGCCCTTGGCGCCGAGCGGGGTCAGCGGCGACGGCGATTCGTAGTGCAAAATTTCAACTTCGGGAATTTCACTCACCGTCGGCACCAGATAATCGGCGAAGGTGCCGGTCAGAAACGCGCCCTCTTCGTCATAGGTGAACTCTTCGTACAGCGCCGCCGCGACGCCTTGGGCGAACGAGCCGCGAATTTGGCCGTCGGCGATCGTCGCATTGAGAATGCGGCCGGCATCGTGCATCGACACGTAGCGGTCGACGCGCACCTGATAGCTGACCGGATCGATCTCGACGCCGCACATGTCGAACACGAAGCCGTAAGTCAGCGAGGTATTGATGCGGTCGTCGTGCGACGGCGGCTCCAGTTCCGGCGGCGTCCACGCCGCCGTCTCGCTCAGCGCCGGCGCCATGCTTTCCGGCAACAGTACCGGCGACCAGTGCGAGGTGGCAGCGACGCGGCCGAACGGCAGCGCATTGTCGGGATTGGAGCGGCTGCGGATTTTGCCGCCGGCCAGCTCGACGTCGTCGGGCAGCACGTTGAGCTGCTTGGCCGCAATGGCTTTGAGCTTTTCGCGCATCTGCGCCGCGGCCATGTGCGCCGCGACCGCAGTGCCCGAGGCGAAGCGGCTCGAATAAGTGCCGGCGGCAATCGACCATTGGTCCTTCGCCGTGTCCATTTCCAAGGTCACCTCGACATCGTCGGGCCGCAGCCCAAGCGCGTTGGCGACGATCTCTGCCAGCACCGTCTCGTGGCTCTGACCCTGCACCGTGACGTCGGCGGTGACGGTGACGGCGCCGAGCGGATCGATATTGACGGTCGCCATCGACACCGCGCCGCTTTTCGGCCCTGCCTTCTCGCGCGCTTCTTGGCTCATCAGGGTCGAAAGATAGCCCATGTTCGACATGGCCGGCTCGACGATCGCCGCAAAGCCGATGCCGTAGCGGCGGCCTTGCACGCGCGCCGCGGCGCGGCGGCGCTTTAGCTCATCGAGACGGCCGCCGCCGGTCGCAATCGCCACCGCGCGCATATAATCGCCGGAATCGTAGAGCGCACCGGCTGCGGCGCGGTACGGAAATTTTTGCGCCGGGACGAGATTGCGGCGGATCACCTCGAGCGGATCGAGATCAAGCTCGACCGCGATCTGGTGCATCAGCCGCTCCAGCGCCAGATAAAGCTGCGGCCCGCCGAAGCCGCGAATGAGGCTCGCCGGCATTTTGTTGGTGAGCACCGCGCGATTGATCACGTCAACATTGGCGATGTCGTAGGCTCCCGTCACCGCACCCTGCATGCGATAGAGCGGCCCCGGCATCGGCGCGCGCAAAAACGCACCGTAATCTTCGAGCTGATCGAGGCGGAGCGCCAGCACGCGGCCGTCGTTGGTCACCGCCGCCTCGATCTGCGTCACCCGGTTCGGGCCGGAGCTCGCGGCGACCAGATGCTCGATGCGGTCCTCGACCCATTTGACCGGGCGGCCGGTTATTTTCGCGGCGAGCGCCATGAGAACGATGTAGGGAAACACTGAGAGCTTGATGCCGAAACTGCCGCCAGAATCCGGCGGGATGCGCAGCCGCAGTTTCGGCCCAGGGACGCGCAGCGCCCGCGCCATGACCGGATGCATGGAGAACGGACCCTGGAAATTGGCGGTAACGTCGTAACTGTTCTCGGCGGCATTGTGCTGCGCCACCACGACGTAACACTCGATCGGCGTGAACGACAGCCGCGGAAACGTCGTGGTCATGGCGATGCGGCGGTCGGCGCGGGAAAACGCCGCATTGGTGTCGCCATAGCGGAATTCGCGCAGCGACACTTCGTTGGTGCCGGCCTGCGGATGAAGGAGCGGCGCCGATTTTGCGCAGGCAGCGACCGGATCGATCACCGCCGGCAGCGGCGCGTACTCGATTTCGACCAGCTCGGCCGCGTCCTCGGCGACGTAGCGGCTCTCGGCGACCACGAGCGCGACCGGCTCGCCGACATAGCGCACGCGCTCCACCGCCAGCGACCATTGCTGCACCGGCGTCTTCACCGCAGCGAGAAACGGGTCGGACAGCTTGCGTACGTCCTCGCCGGTCAGCACCGTCCAGACCCCGTCATGCGCCAGCGCCCGGCGCGCGTCGATGCGCACGATGCCGGCATGGGCATGCGGCGAGCGGATGACGTGCGCATACAACGTGCCGACCGGCACCGGCAGATCGTCGGCATAACGGCCGCGGCCGGACAACAGCGACGCGTCCTCCTTGCGCTGAGTTTTCGTTGCTTGCGACACCATCAACTCCTCATCCTGAGGTGGCCGCGAAGCGGCCGCCTCAGAGCGTGTGAATGTTTGCTGACGATCAGTGTAGCACGCGATCTGCACATGCATTCCCGCCCGCCGGCGCAACTGGGACCTGCACCAATCGACCGTGCGCGGCATCGAAAAAGTCCGCGCTGTCGTGCTTCGCTATGCCCTCGCCAATAACATCATCCAAGGTCATCGCCTGGCAACCGCATAACAGCCGATAAAATCCTCAATCGAGCGCCGCCCACATCGAACCAACGCCGCGCTCTGATAGCCGTACACGCGTCGCTCACGGCAAAACCGCAAATACCCGAAAAGCTCCACACCCTCTCAGGGGTGATGGGTATGAGTCAGTGAAAATCGCGGTTGGTATCAGACCAAACGGTTGAGCGATCTGATTACTGATGCCTGATTCCTGCTATTCCAGATCGCTGCCCAGGATCGCCATCTGGAAATTGTACGAGCGCTCGTCGTCTTCGTCATCGACGAACAGCACGCCGACGAACTCTTCGCCGATATAGACCTCGGCGGAATCGTCCTTGCGCGGGCGTGGCACCACGCGGATGCGCGCGTTGCCGAACAGCTTCTTCAGATAGGCGTCGAGCTTTCTGACTTCCTGAACGTCCACGCGCGATTCCCCCGCCAGCATGAAAAAGAAACCGTCCGCGGACGCGGCCGGCCAAAGCCTGCTTATATCACTGGTTGTCGTGAAACATCTGATCCATGGTGCGCGCCGGCTCCGGACAGCCGGCCACGCCGATGACCTTGGCGGGCACGCCCGCCACAGTGACATTGTTTGGCACCGGCCGGATCACCACCGAGCCCGCGGCAATGCGGGCGCAATGGCCGACCTCGATGTTGCCGAGAATTTTGGCACCGGCGCCGATCATGACGCCGTAGCGGATTTTCGGATGGCGATCGCCCGCCTCCTTGCCGGTGCCGCCGAGCGTCACGTCGTGGAGGAGCGAGACGTCGTCCTCGATCACGGCGGTCTCGCCGACCACCAGCCCGCCGGCATGATCAAGAAAGATGCCGCGTCCGATCATGGCCGCAGGATGAATGTCGGCCTGGAACGCTGCCGACGAGCGGCTCTGCAGGTAGAGCGCGAAATCGCGACGGCCCTTGTTCCACAGCCAATGCGCCAGCCGGTGCGTTTCGATAGCGTGGAAGCCTTTGTAGTAAAGCACCGGCTCGATCAGCCGCCGTGTCGCCGGGTCGCGGTCGCAGGTCGCCATGATGTCGGCACGGAAAATCTCGCCGATCGACGGCTCGTCCCGTAGCGCGTCCATGTAAGCCTGCCGGATCAGCCCGCTTGAGAGAGCCGCATGGTTGAGCCGCTCGGCCAGCCGGTACACCACCGCAGCCTCAAGGGTGTCATGATGCAGGACGGTCGAGTAGATGAAACTCGCCAGTTCCGGCTCGCGGCGTACTACTTCTTCGGCCTCGTACCGGATCCGCGCCCACACCGGATCGACGGTGTCGAGCGCCGGTTTTGCCTGATACTGCGCCATTTGACTGTCTCCCGAACCCTCGCGGCCGACTTGGCCCCTTAGCATACATTGGCACGCGGCGGGGTGAAACCAAGGGCCGCGCCCGCATGGGACCGGGACCGGGTGGCGCTTTCGGCCATCAGCCGATCAGGGCCGCTGGGCCAGAAAGTCGAGCACGCCGGCCTTGAAGGCTTTGTCGCCGACGGCGAGCATATGGTCGCGGTTGGGAATTGTCAGCGCTCTCGCCCCGGGGATGAGAGCCGCAAGCTGCTGCGGCGAGCCGGCAACGGCGTCCTTCGACCCCACCGCGACCAAAAGCGGCACGGCGATGCGCTCGACCGCCGAACGGCTCAGGGTCTGGCGCGAGCCGCGCAGACAGGCGGCCAGCGCCCGCAAATCCGATTTGGTCTGCTCGGCGAAACTGCGGAAGGTGCGCGCCGTCGGATCGGTGACGGCAGCGAGGCCGGGCGCTTCCAGGCCCTGCGCCAACTCCTCCGGCAGGCCCCCGCCGTCGACTAATTGAATGCCCAGGCCGCCGAGTACGGCCGAGCGCACCCGCTCGGGGTGCGCCAGCACCAGATAAGCGGTGATCCGCGCGCCCATCGAATAGCCCATGACGTCGGCGCGCGGCAAACCGAGGTGATCGAGCAACGCCCGCACGTCCTCGGCCATGAGGGCCGAATGATAAGCCGCCGGGTCATAAAGCTTTGCCGAGGCGCCATGACCGCGATTGTCGAGCGCTATGGCGCGGCGTCCGGCACCGGTCAGCGTCGCCATCCAGCCCGGAGCGACCCAGTTGACCTCCTTGTTGGAGGCGAAGCCGTGCACGAGCAGCACCGGCTCGCCCTCGCCCTCGTCGAGGAACGCAATTTCAACGCCATCGTGGCTGAAACTCCGCATGGCACGTCAGCTTAGATCATTGCGGAGGCAGCGATAACAATGGCTCGCTATGAATCGGCTCGCCAAGCCGCTATGGTGTGGAAAAGTAAGGTACGCCCGAAGCGCTTCGACACGGCAGAACGTCCATGAACCACGACATCGTTCCGCATTTCCATAACGATCCGGGCGTACCGATGATCGAGATCGGCGCCAAGAAATTCATGTGCACTGGCGCCACGCCGCCCAATGATCATCCTCATGTGTTTTGCGACATGGGCGACGATGCCGAGTACGTCTGCCCGTATTGCTCGACGTTTTACCGCTACGATCCGACGCTGCCGTCCGATGGCGCGCGGCCGGCGGCATGTGCCCTGCATGACGTCGCGGCGTGAGCCGCCCTCCGGTACCAAATGTCCTGACGGAGCCAACGTCCTGACGTCGTCGCGCAGCGTCATCATCGCAGGCGCCGGGATCGGCGGGTTGACGGCGGCGTTGGCGCTGGCGCGCAGCGGCTTTCGCGTGGTGGTACTGGAACAGGCTGAGCGGCTCGAGGAGACCGGCGCCGGAATTCAGCTTTCGCCCAATGCCACGCGCGTCCTCAGCGCGCTTGGGCTTCGCGACGAACTCGGCCAGCACGGCGTCGCGCCGGCGGCGTTGCGCGTGCTGGCCGCGGCAAGCGGCCGCGAAATCTTGCGCATGCCGTTGGGCGAACCGGCGGCAAAGCGCTATGGCGCGCCCTATTGGCTCGTTCACCGCGGCGACTTGCAGGCGGCGCTCGCAGCCGCCGTGGCGCGGAATCTTCACATCACACTTAAGCTTGGCTTGCATGTCGACGATTTCGTCGCCCACGCCAACGGCGTTACCGTCTCGGCTCACGGTCGTGCCGGCGTGGTCGACGAACGCGGCACTGCGTTGATCGCGGCCGACGGGTTGTGGTCGGCAACGCGTGCGCAGATCGGCTATGGCGGAGTACCGCGCTTTGCCGGACGCACGGCTTGGCGCGCGCTGGTGGCGGCGAAAGAGGTGGCGGCGCAGTGCCGCGATCCGCTGATCCAGCTATGGCTCGGCCGCGACGCACATCTCGTGCACTATCCGGTCAAGGGCGGCAATCTGATCAATATCGTCGCCATCATGGAGGATAGCTGGAACGCGCCAGGCTGGAGCGAGCCCGCGGCGCGGGCCGATCTGCTGCGGCGCTTCTCGCCGCGCCATTGGGCACCGCAGGCGCTTTCCCTGGTCAGCGCGCCTGAAGCCTGGCTGAAATGGGCGCTTTACGACCGCAGGCCGCTATTGTCCTGGTCGCAAGGGCCGGTGGCGCTCCTTGGCGACGCCGCCCATCCGATGCTGCCGTATCTGGCGCAAGGCGCAGCGATGGCGATCGAGGATGCGGCCGTGGTGGCGCACTATTTGGCGCGCATGCCGGACGACCCGACGGCGGCATTGCGCGCCTACTCGGCGGAGCGCCGCGCGCGCGCCTGGAGAGTGCAGCGGCTCGCCGCGCGCAACGGCGCCCGCTACCACCTGACCGGGGTGCGCGCCGTGCTGCGCAATGCCCTCATGCACACACTTGGCGGCGCCTGGCTGCTGCGCCATTATGACTGGCTGTACGATTGGCGCCCGCCGCACGCCTTTTCGTCGTCTTGATTGCCGGCGCCGCAATACCACGCCATGCCGAACAGAGCCGCCACTCCTTCGCTGTTTCCGACCACGACCGCCGGCAGCTTGCCGAAACCGGCCTGGCTCGCCGAGCCGAATCGGCTGTGGCCGCCGTGGCGGCTTGCCGGCGACGAACTGCTCGCGGCCAAAGACGATGCCACCTTGCTCGCCATCAAGCTGCAGGAGGATGCCGGCATCGACATCGTTTGCGACGGCGAGCAGACACGCCAGCACTTCGTGCACGGCTTTCTCGAAGCCGTCGACGGCATCGACTTCGACAGAAAAGTCGAGATGGGAATCCGCGCCGACCGCTACAAAGCGTTCTGTCCGACGGTGATCGCCGAACTGAAGCTGCGCGGCCGCGTGCACGCCCGCGAAGCGCGGCTGGCGCGCGCGCACACCGCAAAGGAGCTGAAATTCACACTGCCGGGACCGATGACCATCGTCGATACCATCGCCGATGCTCATTACGGCAACCGGGTGAAGATGGCGATGGCGTTTGCGGGCTTGCTCAACGAGGAGGCGCGCGGCCTCGCTGCCGACGGCGTCGACGTCATCCAGTTCGACGAGCCGGCCTTCAACGTCTACATGAAAGAGGCCGCCACTTGGGGCATCGAGGCGCTGCATCGCGCCGTCGCCGGCCTGTCCTGCAAAACCGCGGTGCACATCTGCTACGGCTACGGCATTGCCGCCAATATCGCCTGGAAGGGCGGGCTCGGCGCCGAGTGGCGGCAATACGAGCAATTTTTTCCGGCACTGGCGCAAAGCCGCATCGACCAAGTCTCCCTCGAATGCATCCATTCGCACGTGCCGATGAGCGTGCTCAAACTGCTCGACGGCAAGGACGTGCTGCTCGGCGTCATTGACGTTGCCACCGACGCGATCGAGACGCCCGAGGAAATCGCC
>JASHSE010000072.1 GCA_030036975.1 Xanthobacteraceae bacterium
TGACATGCTTGCTGCCTCAGCCGCCTCCTGCGACGCGGTGCAGTGCATTATAGTGCAGCTATCCGCCACTCTCAGCGTTGATATGCATTATATTTCATGAGGCCGCAACCCCCGAATGCGGGCGTGGGTCAGCCTCGCCGTGCTCGCGCAGCAGCCGATTGATGAAGCCCGCAGCGATCGCAAGCGTCTGGTCGGGCGCCTCGCGCGGCGGGTCGTGGCGGATGCCGGGCAGCACCGCGGTCTCGACCGGGCAGAAGCATTCGCGCTCGGCGACTTCGAGCTGGCGCAGCGTGCCGTATTGGTCGTGCTCGCCCTGCACGATCAGGATCGGCACGCGGATGTAGCCGAGCGCCTCGGTGATGTCCCACTTGGCAAATTCCGGATCGAGCCAAGGCTCGCTCCAGGAGCGGAAGGCGCAATCGACGTCGGCATGCCAGCGCTTGAGTTTTTCGCGCAAGGGCCCGGCGGCGAAGGCGTCGCGGGCGCGGCGGATTTCGGCAAGCCCGATCTCCTCGGCGAAGAAATGCGGCGCGATCAGCGCCAGGCCGCGGACGCGGTGATCTTGCACGCTGCCGGCATAGATCGCGGCGATCGAGGCGCCGTCGCTGTGGCCGAGCAGAATGCCGCGGCGCAGCCCGATCGCGTCGAGCACGCGCGGCAGCACGTCGACAGCTTCCTCGTGCATGAAAGAAACCGAGCGCGGCAGCTTGCCGGGTGACGAGCGGCCGTAGCCGGCGCGCGAATAGACGAACACGCCGGCGCCGGTCGCGGCCGCGAGCTTGTCCGGAAAGCCACCCCATAACGCGGCCGAGCCGAGGCCCTCATGCAGCATGACGATAGTCGGCGCCGCGTCCGGCCGCGGCCCGATCATGCGGTACTCGAGCCGCAGCGGCGCAAGATCGAGAAAGCCGGAATCGGCGAGAGTCATGGCCGCCGCGGTTGCTGCCGCAAGTCTGAGCCGAGCAAATTCGTCGCCGCCGCAACGAGCTTGGCAAAGCTTTGCTCGACAGCTTCGCCCGACGTATCGACCTCGGCCTCGGCGCGCGCATAGTCGGCGCGGCGGGCTTCGAGGATCGCCACCAGGTCCGCCATGGCCTCGCGGTTTTGCGCCATCGGGCGAAAATCGCCCTGCGCCATGACGCGGCTCATGTGATCTTCCGGCCGCGCCTTGATCCACACCGTGTGGGTGCGGCGCAGCAGCAGCGCAAACGTTTCGGCGTCGGCGACGATGCCGCCCGCGGTGGTGATGATTGCGGCCTCATGCGCGGCGACGACCCGTTCGAGCGCGCTGCGCTCGTGGCGGCGGAACGTGGCGGCGCCCGCCATCTCGATCAGGTCGGGAATGCTGGCGCCGTAATCCTCCTCGATCAGGCGGTCCAATTCGATGAACGGCCAGCCGAGCTGCTGCGCCAACAGCCGGCCCAAGGTCGACTTGCCGGCGCCGCGCAGGCCGATGAGCGCGATGCGCCGGGCGCGGTCGGCGGTTGCGGCGCCGGCGATGCGCACCTCGATGTCCTTGGTGAGCGCCGGCAGCTCGGCCTCCGGCACTTGGTGCAAGAGATCGACAATCGCCGCCAGCGCCGCCGGCCGCGCGCCGGCTTCCGGTAGCAGCGCCGGGGCCGACAGCCCGAGCGCTTGTGCGATGGCGCGCAACACGCCGGCCGAGGGATTGCCGGCGCCGCTTTCGATCTGCGCCAGATAGCGCTCCGAGGTAGCCGAGGCCGCCGCCAATTGCCGCCGCGTCATGCCGCGCTTGGCGCGATGCCGCCGCACCTCGGCGCCGATCGCGGCCAAAAACGCCACGGTTTCCCCGGCGCTAGGCGCGCTAGCGGCGGGTTCCTTCGCGAGCTTTTTGGCAACTGGCTCAGCCACGACCGTTCTCATGCATTATAGTTCATGCTATATAGTGCATATCGAATCAACGATTGGCAAGAGCCGGGCTGACGCGAACGGGCCTCAGCGTTCGTCTGGCGATTCCGGCCCCGGATCGTCGGGGGCATGAACCAGCGGGATCACGGGCTCCGCTTTCGGTAGCGTGCGGCTGTCGGGGCGGCGGTTCGGGCCCGGAGCAGGCGCTGCTGCGGGCGGCGGAGGTTCGTTGATCTGGGCCAGTGCGGGCGTAGCCTCTTTCGGCGGCGCTTCGACCGCCGCGACGCTGGGCGCTTCCGGCTCGATCGCCGGTGCGGCGACCACGCCGGTCAGCGGCACGCGCCATTCGAAGGCGTCGAGCCGGCCGGTGACGGGCGACACCGGATGCCAGTGGTCGGAGACATGGCCGTCCGCGGTCCATTGCGGATCAGGCGCGGCGTGGAGCGCGCGTGCCATCCATTCGCGGGCGCGGCCCTCGTCATTGCGCTCGGTCCGTTCCAGCTCCGCCATCAGGAGCGCAACGCGCCGGCTCAGCGTCGACAGATACGGCGCCAGCGCGGCGCGCGCTTTGCCGAATTCGCGGGCGTCGAGCGCAGCGCGCGCCACCGCGAGCGCGCTTTCGATATGGCCCGGCGTTTTTTTGATCAGCGCTTCGACCCGCGCCAAGCGGTCGCGCGCGGCGTCGCCGAAGCGTAACTCGGAATAGGTTTGCGCCAGATCGGGATGCGGATTGGCGCGCCAGGCTTTGGCGACGATGCGCGAGGCCTTCCGTAGCTCGCCGGCTTCGGCGAGCATGCGGCCGGCGAGCGCCGCCGCCGGCACCAGCGTCGGCTCGAGTTTGACGGCTTCGAGCACCGCCTGCTTGGCATTGTCGCGGTCGGTATCCTGGCCGGCCATGGCCTGCGCGGTCAGCAGGACCGCGCGATGACGCCGATACACTGCCTTTTCGAGCGCGCGCTTGCCGCGCTCGAGCAGCGAAAGCGCGCCGGCCCAATCGCCGGCGGCGCTGCGGAATTCCAGCACGGCGCGTGCGGCCCAGCCGAGCGTCGGCGCGGTGCGCGCCGCTTCTTCCGCATAGGCGCGGGCGCTGACCGGGTCGTTGCGGCGGTGCGCCTCGACGAACAGGCCGTGCAGGCCGAGCGCCTTGGTGTCGTCGCGGCTCGCCATGGCGCGAAAGGCGCGATCGGCGCCGGCGACGTCGCGGCCGCACATAAACACGCAGGCGACGTCAACCGCATCGCGCCCGGCGAGCCGCTGGCGCTTTTGCTCACCGCGCAGACGGCGCAGCTTGCCGGCGACCGCGATGCCGCCGACCGCGCTTTTCGCGCCATGGCGAGCCGCACCGACACCAAGGCGCTCGGCCTGCATGGTCTGTTCGTCGAGGCGCACCGCCGCAACGACCCGGTCAGCGCCCGCGCCTATGCCGAAGAGGCGGCGCGCACCGCGCCGACGCTTAGCTGGGCCGCGCGCGCCG
>JASHSE010000073.1 GCA_030036975.1 Xanthobacteraceae bacterium
TCTTCCATGGCACAGGTCTCTCTCCAAACCATCGGCAGGGCCCTCCCCGCCAATCAGTAGACCTGTTACCCATGTCGCCGGTCTATTCTGTCACCCATGTAGCCGGTTTGGACCCCCCAACCCTCTCCCCTCGGGGGGAGAGGGAACGCGCCGTGCCCGCGGCAACCATCTCGATCCGCCCGATGGGTTCAGATCGGCATCTTCAAAATGTCCTCGTAGGCGGCGATCACCTTGTCGCGCACGGCGACCAGCGTGCTGATCGCGGTTTCCGATTCGGCCACGGCGGTGACGACGTCGACCATGTTGGCCTTGCCCATGGCCGCGGCCTGGGTCTGCAGGTCGGCATGAGCGCTGGCCTGCGACACCGCCGAGACCATGTCCTTGAGAATCGAGCTGAAGCTCGGCCCGTCGGCAGTGGGCGCGCCGGCAATGGCGCGCGCCGGATTGCCGGCCTCCGCACCGATGCGGCCGAGCGCCGCATAAGCATTGGCCGCAGCGGCGGGATTGATCGGCATGACTTACCTCCGGATGTTCGCTTGCGCCCGAGGCGCGGCCTTCGCTCAGCTCTTGAGAATGTCGATGGTGCGCTGGAGCATGCGGCGCGTCGCGGTGATGACGTTGAGATTCGATTCGTAGGAGCGCTGCGCGTCGCGCAGGTCGGTCAGCTCGACCAGCGTGTTGACGTTCGGATATTTGACGTCGCCGTTGGCGTCGGCGGCGGGATTGCCGGGCTCGTGCTTGATGCGGAAATCGGAGTTGTCGGTCTGCACCGGGCCAAGCTTGACGACGTTCACGCCGAGCGCGCTGTCGAGCGCGGAGTTGAAAGTGACGATGCGGCGGCGGTACGGATCGCCGCCCGGCGTCTGCGCCGTCGAATCGGCGTTGGCGATGTTCTCGGTGATGATGCGCATGCGGCCGATCTGGGCATGCAGGCCGGACGCCGCGACGGTGAGCGATTTGATGAAGTCCATGGCCGCCATGGTTCACTTCCTCCGAGCCGGCAACATGAGAGCGACAAAAATCCCGTGCGCTATTTGTCGACCGCGGTTTTGATCAGCGCCAGGCTGCGCGTATAGAGATCGGCGACGGCGTCGAAATCCATCTGGTTGGAGGCCACCCGCATCATCTCGTCCTCGTGATTGACGGCGTTGCCGCCCGGCCGCACCTCGTATTTGAGCGTGCGGTCGGCGGCAAAGCGCGAGCCGCCGTCGCCGCCGTCGCCGCCGATATGGTCGGGATCGGTGCGGGTCAGCGTCAGCATGCCCGGGGACGCCAGCGCTTCCTCGAAATTCGGCGGCGCCAGGTCGCGCGGCCGGTAATTGGGCGTATCGGCGTTGGCGACGTTTTCGGCCAGCACGCGCTGGCGCTCCTGGTGCCACTCCATGCGGGTGCGCAGCATGGACAGGATCGGAATGTCGGTGATCGGCATCGGTTCCGCCTCATGACAGCCGGCCCGGCGCCGGCCGACTGGGCAGACTTTGCCGAGCGTATGGTTAATGGCTGGTTAAACTGCGGTTCCATGACGTTTTGCCATTAAACCGCCGTTTACCATGAGAATGCTTGAGCCACCGCGAGCGCGGGCCAAAGCGCCCCAAGACTTTAATTCTTTGTTAGTATTCGCGGCGGCAAATGTTACCGGCGTCGTTAACCATTGACGTTGCGATAGCGCGCCGGAGTTGAGGGGACGAGGGACTCATGGGCTTCTTCGGCGGCATGCCCTTTCCGGTGCAATTCTTTCTCGCCTTCGTCATCGTGCTCGGCCTGATCGGGGCGACGGCGTGGGCGGTGCGGCGCTTCGGCGGCGGCCGCCTCGGCGGCGGCGGGCTGCGCGGTCGGCAGCCGAGGCTGGCGGTGATCGACTATGCCAGCGTCGACGGACGACGGCGGCTCATTTTGGTGCGCCGCGACAATGTCGAACATTTGGTGATGATCGGCGGCCCGACCGATCTCGTGGTCGAAGCCAATATCGTGCGCGCCGCGCCGGCGGCGCGCGACCTTGCAGTGCCGCGCCAGCCGGCCATCGAGTCGGCGCCGCGCGCGATTCCTTTGCCGGATAACGCAGCGAGCGGCGCGTGGCCGCTGCAGCCGGAGCCGGCTGTTGCAAGCGCACCGGCGCGCATGCCGCGTGCCGAGCATGCAACTGAAGAGTCGTGGCCGCTGCAGCCGCAGGCCGAGGTTCCCCCGCGCGCACCTCGCGACACGCTGGCTGCGCTTGCTGACGAACTCTCGCCGCGCCCGGCACCGCCACCGCCGCGCAATCGTCCGCAACCGCCGAACGCACGACCGCAGGCCGCCGAGCCGCGGCAAGAAACACGACAAGAGACGAGGCCCGAACCGCGCCTGCCGGCGGCACAACCGGCTGCGGCGGAGTCCGCCGCATCGATCGATCAAAGCCTGGCCGACATGGCGCATAAGCTCGAAGCGGCCCTGCGCAAGCCGAAAGCCGATCGCATTGAACCGCGCGCCGCCGCCGCCCCGCCGCCCAGCACAGAGCCGCCCGATGCCGCTGCGCCGACACCGGCCGCTGCCGCGGCGCGCAACCGCCCCAGCGAAACCAGACCGGCACGCGCCGAAGCCAAGCAACAACCGAATCCCGGCAAGGCGCTCTACGACAGTCTCGAGCAGGAGA
>JASHSE010000074.1 GCA_030036975.1 Xanthobacteraceae bacterium
GCCGGCGCGCGTGTCATCAAGGTCGAGCGCCCGGAGGGCGACTTTGCGCGCGGCTACGACGATCTGGTGCATGGCGAGTGCAGCTATTTCGTCTGGCTCAACCGCGGCAAGGAATCGGTGGTGCTCGATCTGACGAACGCCGCCGACAAGACGCTACTGCACGGGATCATCGCGCGCGCCGACGTGTTCGTGCAGAACCTCAAGCCGGGTTCGGCGGCGAAATTGGGATTTGCGTCGAACAACCTGCGGCAGAACTATCCGCGGCTGATTTGCTGCTCGATTTCCGGCTTCGGCGAGACCGGGCCCTATGCGTCGCGTAAATCTTACGACATGCTGATCCAGGCGGAGTCGGGCCTTGCCTCGATCACCGGCACCGTCGAGCCGGCCCGCGTCGGCGTGTCGGTGTGCGACATCGCTTCGGGCATGAATGCCTATGAGGCTATCTTGGAAGCGCTGATCGATCGGCAGCGCACCGGCAACGGCGCCGCGCTGTCGATCTCGATGTTCGACGCCATGGCGGACTGGATGGCGGTGCCGCTCCTGCAACAGGAAGCCGGCGCGCCGCCGCGGCGGATCGGCTTGGCCCACACCTCGATCGCGCCGTATGGCGCATTCCGCACCCGCGACGGGGTCGATGTTCTGATCTCGATCCAGAGCGACCGCGAATGGCGCGTGCTCGCGGAAAAAGTCTTAAGCGACGCGGCGCTCGCCGCCGATCCGGCCTTCGCCACCAATGTCGAGCGGGTCAAGCGCCGCGCCGAGACCGACGGCAAGGTCGCGGCGGTGTTCGGCGCGCTCGATGCCGACGCGCTGACGCAAAAACTGGCCGCTGCCGACATTGCCTTTGCGCGGGTCAACGGCCCGGCCGATCTGGCGCACCATCCGCAGCTGCGCCGCATCAGCGTCGGCACGCCGAGCGGGCCGGTCTCTTATCCGGCGCCGGCCGAGCGCAGCGCATCGGGCGCGCGGCACTACGGCCCGGTGCCGGCGCTCGGCGAACATACCGAAAAGGTGCGCGCGGAATTTTCGCCGTCTACAATCGGCGCCAAATAGCAGGAGCATGTCATGGACATCGGCTTTATCGGGCTCGGCAATATGGGCTCACACATGGCGCGGCGGCTGGTCGAGGCCGGGCACAAGGTCATCGTCTACGACGTGCGTCAGGAGGCGATCGGCAATATCGCGGCGCTTGGCGCCGTCGCGGCGCGCTCGCCGCGCGAAGTCGCCGACGCGGCCGAGACCGTAATGGCGAGCCTGCCGACACCGGACATCGTTCTCAAAGTCGCAACCGGGCCGGACGGCGTGATCGAAGGCAAGCGGGTGCGCCGCTTCGTCGATCTTTCGACCACCGGCGCGGTGATGGCGCAGCGCATTTTCAAGCTGCTGGCCGCCAAAAACATCGTGCAGATCGATGCACCGGTCAGCGGCGGCGTGCGCGGCGCCGCCAAGGGCACGGTCGCCGTCATGGCGTCGGGGCCGCGCGCCGAAGTCGAAGCCGTCGAGCCGGCGCTCAAGGTGATCGGCAAGTTCTTTTATATCGGCGAACGGCCGGGCGCCGGACAAACCATGAAGCTCTGCAACAACGTGCTGTCCGCCGCCGCCATGGTGGCGACCTCCGAATCGTTCGTCACCGGCGTCAAGGCCGGGCTCGACCCCCGGGTGATGGTCGATGTGATCAACGCCAGTTCGGGACGCAGCACCGCCACCGAGCAGAAATTTCCCGAAGTCGTCATTCCGCGCACCTTCAATCAGGGCTTCACTGCGGGACTGATGCTCAAGGACGTGAACCTGTTCCTCTCGGAGGCCAAAGCGCTCGGCGTGCCGGTCGAGACCATCGAAGCCGTCGCCGCGCTGCTCAAGCTCACCTGTGACGAGCTCGGGCCCGACAAGGACATCACCACCGTGGTGCAGCCGATCGAGAAACGCGCCGGCGTCGAGGTGCGTGCGCCAGCGTCGTGACAAGCGGATCGATGAACAAACGGATCGACCATCGCGCGCGCGTTTCGCCTGCAGGTTCGCCCGCGACCGCGGCCGCGAAGGCGCCGCGTCTCGATGACTTCCGCCGCATCGTCGTGAAGGTCGGTTCATCGCTCTTGGTCGATTCGCAGGCGGGCAAGTTGAAGGAGGCGTGGCTCGCGTCGCTCGCCGGCGACCTCGCGGCGCTCCATGGCAAGAAGCGCGACGTTCTGGTGGTCTCCTCCGGCGCCATCGCACTCGGCCGCGCCGTACTCAAGCTGCCGGCTGGCGTCCTCAAGCTCGAGGACAGCCAAGCGGCGGCGGCGGTCGGGCAGATCGCACTGGCGCGCACCTGGAGCGAGGCGCTGTCGCGGCACGGCCTTACCGCCGGCCAGGTGCTGGTGACGCTCGGCGACACCGAGGAGCGGCGGCGCTATCTCAACGCCCGCTCGACCATCGAGCGCCTCTTGGAATGGCGCGCGGTGCCCGTAATCAACGAGAACGACACGGTGGCGACGAGCGAAATCCGCTACGGTGACAACGACCGCCTCGCCGCCCGCGTCGCCACCATGGCGAGCGCCAACCTTCTGGTGCTTTTGTCGGACGTGGACGGCCTTTATGACGCGCCGCCCGGCACTACCGCTTCGGCCAAGCACGTGCCGATCGTGGAGCGTGTTACGCCTGCGATCGAGGCGATGGCCGGAGCTGCCGGCTCGGAACTGTCGCGCGGCGGCATGCAGACCAAGATCGAAGCCGCCAAGATCGCAACCGGCGCCGGTACCCACCTGATCATCGCCTCGGGTCGGGTCGACCACCCGCTGCGCGCGGTTGCCAAGGGCGCGCGCTGCACCTGGTTTATTTCCGCAGGAAGCCCGGTGGCGGCGCGCAAGAAGTGGATCGCGGGCTCGCTCGAACCCAAAGGCACGCTGACCATCGACGCCGGAGCGGTCGAGGCGCTGCGCCGGGGCAAAAGCCTGCTGCCGGCGGGCGTGGTGCGCGTGGACGGCATCTTTGAGCGCGGCGACGCCGTCATCATCCGCGGCCCCGACGGCGCCGAAGTCGGCCGCGGTCTATGCGCGTACGACGCCCCAGATGCGCAAAAAATCAGGGGCCGCTCCTCAGCCCATATTGCTTCGATCCTCGGTTTTTCGGGCCGCGCCGAAATGGTTCATCGGGAGAATCTCGTGGTCAACCGCCATTAGCGGCTGGATGCCGGCCAAAGCGTCTGAGCCAACGCAGAAACAGGCGAGCCGGGCGCCACCCATCGGATGAGTCCGCGCGCCCGGCCCTGACCTTTGCCACGCGTAAGACGCCACGCACCAACGCAACGTCGAAGACGCAACTTGCCTCACTGACTGTGCCTTAACGACGGACCGGCTGGCCGGTTCCCGGGACAAAGCCCCGAAATACGAGGAAAACGACCAGCAAGCTTGAGAAAGGATGAACCCCAGCCGCTAACGCGACCGGGGTTCGACGCCGGGTGATTGAGGGTGAGGGGCTGGGGGGCTTCGCCCGGCGCCTGACCATCAACGTCGCGCTGGTGCACTGGTTCCTGTAGCGACGGCAAATTTTTTCGGCCGGCGCGAAAATTCTTTTGGCCTGGGCGCCGGCCGTCCGGTGCTGACCAGCCGCAGGCGTCGGCGAACCGCCGCGGCTGCTGCCTCGCGAGGTTTGGCCGTTACATCGATCCGCTTGCCGCCAGGCATGATCACATAGCGGGCCGAAACGCTGAGCCGGCCATGGTCGCCGCCTCTGCCCTCCACCACATAGACGGCACCGGCCGGGAAGGACTTCGGCAATCCGTTTGACCGTGGTTCAGTCGCTGCACGCATCATGCCCTCCAGATTTGCGGGTCTTTGGCCGCAACGGGCCGGACCGCGCGCGGTTCCTGATATGCATCGTCGGATATGTTGGATATAATGGAGACCGTTGCAGTTTCGGATGATCAAGCTTCTGGAATCGTTGCTGATTCACGGTTTTGACGCTAAAAAGACAATCCCCGATATTCACAGGAGATCGCCGGTATTTGCCGCATCGATCGGGTTCGCGTGTGTCGCTTGACGGTGCTGTCCCAAGAAAAAATGGCTGCCGATCACGAGGCGCGTGCCGACGGCGGCCTCGCCTCGCGGGGTTTGCGCGAACGTGCTAGGACATGGCGAATACCAGCCGGATCAAGTCTATGAACGTTCCCCTGCAGGCGGTTGGAAGAACCGGCAAGCTTGAGGCGGCCATGCAGGCGCTCGGCCGCGAGGTCCGCGAAGCCGCGCGCGCCGTCGCTCTTGCTCCTGCTGCGCAAAAGAACCGGGCGCTTGCCGCCATGACGGAGGCCATTCGCGCCTCCCGCGCCGCGATCCTCGCCGCCAATGCCCAGGACGTTGCGCAGGCCAAGGCGGCGCAGGCGAGTGCCGCATTCATCGATCGGCTCGCGCTCAACGACACGCGGGTTGAGGCCATGGCCGCGGGATTAGAGGCGATCCGCAAGCTCAAGGACCCGGTCGGCAGCGTCATGGCCGCATGGCGGCGGCCGAACGGCATGCGCATCGAGCGCGTGCGGGTGCCGCTCGGCGTGGTCGGTGTGATCTATGAGAGTCGCCCGAACGTGACGGCCGATGCCGGCGCGTTGTGCCTGAAGGCCGGCAATGCCGTGGTCCTGCGCAGCGGTTCCGACAGCTTTCGCTCCTCGCAAGCCATTCATGCCGCGCTCGTCGCTGGGCTGCGCGAAGCCGAGCTGCCAGCCGCGGCGATCTCGTTGGTGCCCACGCGCGAGCGCGAGGCCGTCGGCATGATGCTCGCCGGCCTCGGCGGCGCCATCGACGTGCTGGTGCCGCGCGGCGGCAAAAGCCTGGTCGCCCGCGTGCAGAGCGAGGCGCGCATCCCGGTGTTCGCCCACCTCGAAGGCGTCTGCCACGTCTATGTCGACGCCAAAGCCAAGCCGGCTATGGCCAAAGCCATCGTGCTCAACGCCAAGATGCGCCGGACCGGCGTATGCGGGGCTGCCGAAACGCTGTTGGTCGACCGCAAGGCCGCGCCGAAGCTGCTCAAGCCGCTCGTCGCCATGCTGCTCGATGCCGGCTGCGAAGTCCGCGGCGACGCCGCCACCCAAGCGGTGGACGCGCGGGTCAAGCCGGCGAGCGAGATCGACTGGAGCACCGAGTACCTCGATGCCATCATCACCGCGGGCGTGGTCGACGGCGTCGACGGGGCTATTGCGCATATCGAGCGCTACGGTTCGCATCACACCGACGCGATCGTCACCGAAGACAACAAAGCGGCCGAGAAATTTTTGCGCGAAGTCGATTCGGCAATCGTTCTGCACAATGCCTCGACGCAGTTTGCCGACGGCGGCGAATTCGGCTTCGGCGCCGAGATCGGCATCGCCACTGGGCGCCTGCACGCCCGCGGCCCGGTCGGCGTTGAGCAGCTCACCACTTTCAACTATCGCATCCGCGGCAGCGGGCAAACGCGGCCATAAACAGCCATAATGAGCATCGGGCCCCGCCAGGGGCGAGCAAATCGGCGCCCGATGCGTGGGGAGGAATCGCTGCTCACCGGCACCCCGCACGAGTTTCGAGCCGGCCAAGCGGCTGCCGCGTTCTCTCCGTCTCCCACAGCCGGAGCAAAGCGGCGCCGCGGCACCATAACGCCCGTTGCATTGCCGCCCTATATGCGCGGCATGCGCATCGGATTGTTCGGCGGCACATTCGATCCGCCGCATGCGGCCCATCGCGCCGCCTGCCTGTTGGCGATGCGACGGCTCGGCCTCGATCGCGTCTGGTGGCTTGTCACCCCCGGCAACCCGCTCAAGAACACAAGAGGTTTGGCGCCGCTAGGCGAGCGTATGGCTGCAGCGCGGGCGTTGGCGCATCATCCACGCATCGACGTGACCGACTTCGAGGCGCGGCTCGGCAGCCACTACACGTTTCAAACCATTTCGTATCTGGCGCGCCGCTGCGCCGGTGTGCGGTTTGTCTGGATCATGGGCGCCGACAATCTGCGCAGCTTTCATCGCTGGCAGCGCTGGCGCGACATCGCGGGTTTGGTGCCGATCGTCGTCGTCGATCGGCTCGGGCCAAGCCTGTACGCCGCTGGCGCCGCCGCCGGCCACGCCTTCGCACGCGTCCGGCTTCCCGAAACCGCCGCCAAGGCGCTGCCGGAACGAAAGCCGCCGGCCTGGATTTACCTGCACGGGCTCAAATCGCCGCTCTCATCCACCGCGTTACGAGCGAAAAGAACGTTGCAGAACGGTTGAAACCGTTAACCGGCCGTGCCTATCTTAGTGCCCGGTCCTCGGATTCGCCGAAAGGCCGGAACAGGAGCGAAAGGATAACGATCCCTGCCCACACCTGCCATCTCTCGGGCCGATCGTCGCGTGCCCGAAACGGTCTCCAGAATGCGTCCTGACGCCGAGGAGATCCTCAAGCTGGTTCTCGCGCGCCTCGACGACATGAAGGCCGAGGACATCCTCACCATCGATCTGCGAAACAAATCTTCGATCGGCGACTACATGGTCGTATCGTCCGGCCGATCGCAGCGCCACGTCGGCTCCGTGGCCGACAGGATTGTCGAAGATTTGGATAAAGTCGGCATTGCGACCCGCGTCGAAGGCGTGCCGCATTGCGATTGGGTGCTGATCGACGCCGGCGATGTGATCGTTCACGTGTTTCGGCCGGAAGTTCGCGCCTTCTACAATCTCGAACGGATGTGGATGAGCGACCCCGCGGCGCGGCGCGCCGGCTGATCCCGTCATCCCGGGACCGAGCCTACGGCTCCGCGGGCTGCGCCCGCGTCTTGGAATGACGCCATGCGCATCCTTGTCATCGCGGTCGGCCGCTTGAAGCAGGGACCCGAGCGCGAGCTTGCGGAGACCTATCGCAAGCGCGCCGCAGCCGTCGGGCGAACGCTCGGTTTGCGCGAGATCGAAATTCTCGAGATCCGCGAAAGCCGGGCGCAGGATGCGGAACGTCGGCGCACCGAAGAATCGATTGCCATCGCCAATATCATTCCCGAACGCGCCACGCTCGTGCTCCTCGATGAGCGGGGCGATAACCTCGATAGCGCCGCACTGGCGGGACTGCTCCGCGAATGGCGAGCCGAAGCCCGCCCGGCCGTCTGCTTTGTCATCGGCGCCGCCGATGGGCTAGCAGATAACTTACGCCAACGCGCCAACCGCAAGCTCGCTTTCGGCACCGCCACCTGGCCGCATCAACTCGCACGCGTCATGCTGCTCGAGCAGCTTTATCGCGCCGGCACTATTTTGGCCGGGCATCCGTATCACCGGGCGTGACGGCGGAGCCCTAACAAATCCGTAATGTCGCCTCACTGCAATGTGACGCGAGCGACCACAAGGCGTCTTATTCCGGACCCATCTGTGGGCTCCCTTGCGTTTGCGAGGGTTACATCTACCGTGAACTCCATGATTCTCCGCCGGTCGCGCGCCACCGATCCGAGCCTCGTCGTCGGCTCGGCGTTGGTGTTGGCGCTGCCGTTCGGCGTTCCTGCGGGCGCTCACGCCCAAGCGCCCCCTGCCGAAGTGCCGGCGCCCGCACCGGCTGCTGCAGCGCCCGCTGCCGATGCGCTCAAGCAGCACGATCAGGAACTTGACGCCATTCGCGCCCAACAACGTCAGTCGGCGGACAGTCAGGCCAAGCTGCGGCTGCAGATCGAGGCGCTCGGCCAAGACCGCCGGGCGCTCAACCAGCAGCTCATCGAATCCGCCGCGCAGGTCCGCACCGTAGAGGCAAAGATCGAAGCAACCGAGGCCAAGCTGCACACGCTCGACGAGCGCGAAAGCGTGTTGCAAAAATCATTGGACGAGCGGCGCGCCGTGATCATCGAAATTTTGGCAGCGCTGCAACGCGTCGGCCGCCGGCCGCCGCCGGCGCTCCTGGTGCGGCCGGAGGATGCGCTGCAGGCGTTGCGGACGGCGATCACGCTCGGCGCCGTCGTGCCCGCCATGCGGGCCGAAGCCGAAGCTCTGGGCGGCGACCTTGCCGATCTGGCGCATCTCCGGCAAGCCATCGTTGCCGAACGCAGCGTGCTCGCTGGTGGTCTCGACCACCTTGGGCAAGAGCAATTGCGGCTGAACATGTTGATCGACGCGCGGCAGAAGAGTGAGGCGATCGCCGCACAGGCGCTGGCGGGCGAGCAACAGCGCACTGTCGACTTAGCGCGCCGGGTCGATAACCTGAAGGACCTCATCGCCAAGCTGGAGCAGAACCTCAATCCGGCGACGCGCGCGGCGCGTACTGCCGCACGCTCGATCGAGCAGGACGCGGCACAGCCGCAGCTTGCCGCGCTCGGCGATCCCGGCCGCTTGGCGCCCGCTGTGGCGTTCGCAGCGACGCGCGGCCAATTGCATCTGCCGGTCAACGGCGTGCCGATTCGTGGCTTTGGCGCGCCCGATGGTGCCGGCGGAACCCAGAAAGGACTTTCCATCGCGACCCACCGGGGCGCGCAAATCACCGCCCCATGCGACGGTTGGGTAGTTTACGCCGGGCCGTTTCGCAGCTATGGGCAACTCTTGATCCTCAATGCCGGCAGCGGCTATCATGTGCTGTTGGCGGGGATGGAGCGGATATCCGTCGATCTCGGACAGTTCGTGCTGACCGGAGAGCCCGTAGCGGTGATGGGCGGCCCAGCGCAGGTATCTGCCGCTGTAGTCACCGGATCGAAGCAACCTGTACTCTATGTGGAGTTCCGCAAGGACGGCGCTCCCATTGACCCCAGCCCCTGGTGGGCGACGAACGAAAGCGAAAAGGTTCGCGGATGATGCGCAAGACGACTCTGATTTTCCTGGGTGCCCTGGCCGGAGCCGCCGTAACGCTGGTGGCGACGCAGCCCCGCACGCTGCTGATCGGCTCGAGTGCCAAGGCGGCGGCTTCCGACACCTACCGGCAGCTCAACCTGTTCGGCGACGTGTTCGAGCGCGTGCGCGCCGACTACGTCGACAAGCCCGACGACAGCAAGCTCGTCGAGTCGGCGATCAACGGCATGCTCGCCGGGCTCGATCCGCATTCGAGCTACATGGATCCGAAAAGCTTCCGCGACATGCAGGTGCAGACCCGCGGCGAGTTCGGCGGCCTCGGCATCGAGGTCACGATGGAGGACGGGCTGATCAAGGTGGTGGCGCCGATCGACGACACGCCCGCCGCCAAGGCCGG
>JASHSE010000075.1 GCA_030036975.1 Xanthobacteraceae bacterium
TGGCGGAATCCGCTTTTTTGCCTGTTGGCACACAAGACTTTCGGTGAGTGATTCGTTTGCGGCCTGCGCCGTCCCTGTTCGAAATCGATGATGACGTTGTGGGAGACGTTGGCGGCCTCGGTGTGACTTTTTGTTGAACGTTTAGCTTCTTGTTCAACGTGTATCTTGTTGTTGCATTTTAGTTTTTTAGCCTTTGCCCATAGCCATCCGGGTGGAAATGGAGCATAATGCTGAAACGTTGAACACCACCGCAATGCCAGCGGAGCAGCCATGGCGCGCGAAAGCCATATCGGTCGCGGAAAGCGCACGCCCCAACGTGCCGCGAAGTCGCTGGCCAAGATGCAAGGCTTCGCCTTGGACATGGAAGAGCCGCTCAACGAGATCGAGAACCTGGCGCAGGCGCTCCGCTTCATCGGCTATGGCCTGGAGTGCAATGGCCACGACTCCGGCAGTCCGATTTCCGCCCTCGCCTCGATGGCGGTCCAGCGCCTCTCGGCACTGAAGGCGATTTGGAGGAACATGATCAAGGCGAGCGCGGGGGCGTGAAGGCGTTGCTGGGAGTCTAATACCAATCGCGAGTTTCGCTGACTCATATCCGTCATCCTGAGGTGCTCGGCGCGAAGCGTCGAGCCTCGAAGGACGACGGCCCGAGCGCCTCGGCCGCATCCTTCGAGGGCCGCGCTGCGCGCGGCCACCTCAGGATGACGGTCAACGCTTAGTGCCGCTGGTGTAAGCTTGGCAGACAGCGGCTCAGGCAGCGGCAGTGCCCCTCACCCGGCTCAGTCTCGCTGCGCTCGACTTCGCTACCCTCTCCCGCAAGCGGGAGAGGGAATAGTCGCGCCTTGCCGCCCCCTCACCCCGATGTTATCTGCGCGCCATGCCCGCGACGCCTATCGCCAATATCCGCAATTTCGCGATCATCGCCCACATCGATCACGGCAAATCGACACTCGCCGACCGCATCATCCAACTCACCGGCGGGCTCGAGGCGCGCGAGATGGTCGAGCAGGTGCTCGATTCCATGGACATCGAGCGCGAGCGCGGCATCACCATCAAGGCGCAGACGGTGCGGCTCAATTACCGGGCGCGCGATGGTGTGGATTACGTGCTCAACCTGATCGACACGCCCGGCCACGTCGATTTCGCCTATGAGGTCAACCGCTCGCTCGCCGCCTGCGAGGGCTCGCTGCTCGTGGTCGACGCCAGCCAGGGCGTCGAGGCGCAGACCCTCGCCAACGTCTACCAGGCGATCGACAACAATCACGAGATCGTGCCGGTGCTCAACAAGGTCGACCTGCCGGCCGCCGAGCCCGACAAGGTGCGGCAGCAGATCGAGGACGTGATCGGACTCGACGCCTCCGACGCGATCCTGATTTCCGCCAAAACCGGCCAGAACGTGCCGGAAGTGCTGGAAGCCATCGTGCACCGGCTGCCGCCGCCCAAGGGCGACGCCGCGGCGCCGCTCAAGGCGCTGCTCGTCGATTCCTGGTACGATGCCTACCTCGGCGTCGTCGTGCTGTTCCGCGTCGTCGACGGCGTCTTGAAAAAAGGCCAGCGCATCCGCCTGATGGGCTCGGCCGCGGCCTATGACGTCGACCGCGTCGGCGTGTTCACACCCAAGCGCATCGAGCGCGACGCGCTCGGCCCCGGCGAGATCGGCTTCCTCACCGCCTCGATCCGCGAAGTCGCCGACACCCGCGTCGGCGACACCATCACCGACGACAAGAAGCCGGTGGCGGCGCCGCTGCCCGGCTTCCGCCCGGCCATCCCGGTGGTGTTCTGCGGCCTGTTTCCGGTCGACGCCGCCGACTTCGAGGCGCTGCGCGCCGCCATGGGCCGGCTCCGCCTCAACGACGCGAGTTTTTCCTACGAGATGGAGACCTCGGCGGCGCTCGGCTTCGGCTTCCGCTGCGGCTTTCTCGGCCTCCTGCACCTCGAAATCATCCAGGAGCGGCTCGAGCGCGAGTTCAATCTCAACCTGATCGCCACCGCGCCGTCGGTGATCTACAAGATCAAGTTGCGCAACGGCCAGCAACTCGAAATCCACAATCCGGTGGACATGCCGGATCCCAACCACATCGAGGAGATCGCGGAGCCGTGGATCCGCGCCACCGTCCTCACCCCTGACGAGTATCTCGGCAGCGTGCTGAAGCTGTGCCAGGACCGCCGCGGCATGCAGGTCGAGCTGACCTATGTGGGCAACCGCGCGCTGGTCAAATACGACCTGCCGCTCAACGAGGTGGTGTTCGATTTCTACGACCGGCTGAAATCGGTGTCGAAGGGCTACGCCTCGTTCGACTACCACCTCACCGACTACAAGCCGTCCGACCTGGTCAAGCTGCAGATGCTGGTCAACGGCGAGCCGGTCGACGCGCTCGCCATGCTGGTGCATCGCACCCGCGCCGAGAGCCGCGGCCGCGCCATGGCAGAAAAGCTGAAAGAACTGATCCCGCCGCACATGTTCCAGGTGCCGATCCAGGCCGCGATCGGCGGCAAGATCATCGCCCGCGAAACCGTGCGCGCCTTCAGGAAGGACGTGACGGCGAAATGCTATGGCGGCGACGTGACCCGCAAGCGCAAGCTTCTGGACAAGCAGAAAGAAGGCAAAAAGCGCATGCGCCAGTTCGGCAAGGTCGACATCCCGCAGGAAGCTTTCATCGCCGCGCTGAAGGTGGATGTGTGAGCTTTTGTAGCCTGGATTGAGCGAAGCGAAATCCGGGAGCGCCTTTCGCTGATCCAAGGCCGCGTTACGCATCACTCTGCCGCATCGCCGACCGGCCGTAATGCGCCGGCCGCTTGCATCTCATCGTGCAGTGCGATCGGATCCCAGTCGTAGCCGTTCGGCCAAGTCATGATGCCCTCCTCCACGAACACCCGGCGGAAATAAGCGGGGTCCTTGAGAGGCTCCAACATCGGCCCGGTTTCGGTCGCAATAAACGAAAAGTCGCGTTCACCGACAGTGTCGTCGGAGAACTCGATGGCGAGCCGATAGCCGCCGAGCGGCTTTGCTTTCCGCACCTTAATCAGCATCGTCCGGCCCCGCGATCCTTTCCAGTTGCTCGTGCCGTCGCGCTCGCTCCCAATTGGCACGCAGCGCTTCACGCCGCAATGTCACCCACCGCCGCACGACAAGCATCACGGTCGGCGGCAATTTTCCACGCAACAGGCGGGCATCGTCAATTGCAATCAATGCCTCATAGCCCGCATACGTGACGTGGATGTGAGGCGGGTTGTGATCGCGGTAGTTCATCGCGACCGCGATCCCAAGAAAGTAGGCAATCGTCGGCACGAGTTTTTGTCTAGCCGTATTTAAGACTATTATGTGTGGCGATAAGGCGAGGCGCAAATCATGACCGATATGACCTACGATCCTGGCGCCGATGCCATTTACATCTACGTTGGCGCCGCGCACGAGATCGATCATCAAGAGGAAGCGGGTCCATTCATTTACGACGTGGACACCGAAGGTCGAATCGTCGGCATCGAAATCCTTTCCGCAAGCAAGGTCTTGGCGCCGGGCGATTGGCAAAATGCGCGGCGGCCAGGAGAGAGGAGCGCGAACGCTGCCGAGTGATGTTGGGCCAAGTCGATCAAGCCTGACACCTTCGTTGCCCCGCGCCGCTTCGGCAGCTACTCTCCCGACGAAAAGATCGTGATTGGGGAGGGTGAAATGCTGCGTATCCGATGCAAGATGCCGGCGCTCGTGCTGCTCGCGGCGTTGTTCGCCGCCGCGCCGCCGCTGCCGCAGAGCCATGCCGCGTCCGGGCCTGAGATCAGCGCCAACGTCAATGCCACGCTCGACCGGTTCTTCCGCGAGACGCCATATGGGCGCGACCTCGCCAACCGGGCGCTTGCGGTGCTGGTGTTTCCGACCGTCATCAAGGCCGGCTTCGGCATCGGCGGCGAATATGGCGAGGGCGAATTGCAGATCCGCGGCCGACACGCCGGCTATTACAACATCGCCTCGGCCTCGTTCGGCTTCCAGCTCGGCGCCCAGGCGCGCGCGGTCATCATCATGTTCATGACCGACGGCGCGCTGGCGCAATTCCAGCGCACCGACGGCTTCAAGATCGGCGTCGACGGCTCGGTGGCGGTGATCGCGATCGGCGCCGGCGGCGCCATCGACACCAACAGCATCACCAAGCCGGTGATCGGCTTCATCTTCGACCAGAAAGGGCTGATGTACAATCTGACGCTCGAAGGCTCGAAGATCAGCCGCATCTCGCGTTAATGGACGACGATTTAGTCCTCCTGCATCAAAAAGTTCGGAGTGCCCATCGAGATGCTGCCGGAAACGCGGCGCCCCACGCCTTCGATCAATTTTCCGCGACACGGCGTCCTTGTCGGAAACACCGTCATTATTGGACTACAAGATCGGACGACAAGTTTCCGGCACCTTCTGTCGATCTGGCGCGCAATCGGCGAGGACTATTATGCAGAATCCAGCGGCTTTGCGTCCCAATTTGTATCGTCCCGCCGCGGCTGTTTCGGCCGCGTCGTTCTTCCTCCTGCTGCTGGCCGGATCGTCGGCATTCGCGCAAACGGCGGCCCCGGCGGGACAAGCGGCGTCGTGTCCGGGCGGCAATGGCGGTATTACCTTGCCATCCGGTTTTTGCGCCACGGTGTTTGCCGACAATCTCGGCCATGTGCGCCACATGGTGGTGGCGCCGAACGGCGTGCTCTATGTCAACACCTGGAGCGGCCGCTATTACCATAACGTTCCGCCGCCGCCCGGCGGCTTTCTGATCGCGCTGAAGGACGACAAAGGCGCCGGCAAGGCCGATGTCATCCGGCGCTTCGGCCCGGACATCGCGCACGGATCGGCCGGCGGCACCGGCATCGGCTACTACAAGGGCGCGATCTACGCCGAACAGAACGACAAGATCGTCCGCTACGCGCTGCCGGCGGATTCGCCGGTGCCGAGCGAGCCATCGCAGGTCGTCGTCTCCGGCCTGCCGCTCACCGGCGATCATCCCATGCATCCCTTCATCATCGACAGCCAAGGCGATCTCTACGTCGATCTCGGCTCGCCCACCAATTCGTGTCAGATCGAAAACCGGATGCCGAACTCGCCGGGGCACCAGCCCTGCACCGAACTGGAAACGCGCGCCGGCACCTGGCGCTATGATGCCAACAAGACCGGCCAGCATTTCTCCGCCGCGGAACGCTATGTCACCGGCCTGCGCAACGGTGAAGGCTTCGCGTTCGATTCATCCGGACGGCTGTTCGCCACCCAGCACGGCCGCGATCAGCTCGGGCAGAATTTCCCCAGGCTTTATACGTCGCAGCAGAGCGCGCAGCAGCCGGCCGAGGAGATCGTCCACGAGCAGAAGGGCGCCGATTTCGGTTGGCCGGAATGCTATTACGACCGCTTTCAGAAGAAACTGGTGCTGGCGCCCGAATATGGCGGCGATGGCGGCAAGGCCGTCGGCGTCTGCGCGCAAAAGACCCCGCCCATAGCCGCATTTCCCGCGCATTGGGCGCCGAACGATCTCCTGATCTATAGCGGCACTGCCTTTCCGACGGCCTATCGGGGCGGCGCCTTCGTCGCCTTCCACGGCTCCTGGAACCGCGCGCCCGAGCCGCAGGGCGGTTACAATGTCGTGTTCCAGCCGCTCAAGGACGGCAAGGCCGCAGGCGATTTCGCGGTCTTTGCCGACGGCTTTGCGGGCGCGGTCAAGGAGCCGGGCCAAGCGGCGTTCCGGCCGACCGGCCTCGCCCAGGGGCCTGACGGCGCACTCTATATTTCCGATGACGTGCACGGCCGCATCTGGCGCGTGACCTATCACGGCCCCGCCGGCGCGGCGCGGGCCGCCGCGCCGGCAACAAACACGGCCGCGGCGAATACGCGGCCCGGCCCGCCCGAGGGCCTCAATCCCAACGCCGATGTGAACGCGCTGCCGGTGCCGGCGGGCGCGACCAAACAGCAACTGGCGCTCGGTCAGCGCATCTATCTTGGCGAGACGGCGGGCGGCACCTGCAGCGGCTGCCACGGCTCCGATGCGCGCGGCGGACCGCAGGCACCCTCGCTGGTGAGCGGCCACTATGTCGTGGGTAACGGCAGCTTCCAATCCATCAAGCAAGTCGTCGCCGACGGCGTGCCGCGGCCGCACGATTACGAGGTGCCGATGCCGCCAAAAGGCGGCGCGCCGTTGAGCGACTCCGATGTCACCGCCGTCGCCGCCTATGTGTGGGCGATCGGTCACGCGGCGCACCATTGAGGCCAGACTCGCTGAGCGAACGATTCGACCGCAACGAGATTTGGCGCATGATGATCTTAAGGTCGATCCACTCGACCGTCATTGCCCATCAAGATGCTGCCGGGAACACGGCGCTCATGGACCTGCCCTCTCCCCTCGCGGGAGAGGGCGACTCGGCAGTTCAACAACAAAAGTGGGTGAGGGGCCTCGGCCGCAACCCCTCACCGAGCCGGGTTTGTTGCGCGGCTTGCGTCGCCCTCTCCCGTAAGGGGAGAGGGCGCTATAACACGCGCCGCGCTTTCTGACGCAGTAAGACTAAGTCTCTCTTCAAAGAAGACTGACGGCGTTGAGCAACTCCGTGACTTCATAAAGCCGCCGTTCCACATCAAGCAAGATCTTGACGGCTCCCTTGGTGTCGCCGGCATCGGCACGCGCCTTGGCGCCCCTTGCCACTTCAGCCATGGCGTCCAACAGCTTGCTGATACGATTGACAAGCTGTTGCGCCGTGGTTTGTCGTCGCTTTCTGGCCATCTAACGCCCAATCGCCGCGACAAGATCGACGCTGCAGCCCCGCAACCGCTTATCCTTTATGTGCATGAATGCCTTTGTCAACGCTGGACCCTCGGACGTTGTGAGAAAGTCCGACGCCTGGATCGGCGACGGCGTTCCATGCCGTCCGGGACCGGAAGTTGCTCGAAAAAGAAAATCAGCGGGACCTGTAGAGCGTGCGCGGCGTGATAGAGCCGAACGGCTCCGATCCGGTCGGTGCCGTTCTCATAGTGCCGGAGTTGCTGACATGTAACGCCGAGTGCGTCGGCCAACTCCTCCTGCGACATGCCGAGCCGCAATCGGCGCATCCGCACGCGGGCGCCGACATGCGTGTCGATGGGGTCGGCGGCGCTGTTCGCGACCATGAGAACCTCTGCCGAAGGGGCGATGGGCTTGGTCATCGAATCCACCTCATGTGCGTCGCAACGCCCTTTGCTTCTCAGATTCGCCGCGCAGCCATTCTTCGACGCCTCGATCCGGGGACTCCGAGATTTCGGCAGTAAGCTTAAGGGGTTGCTCGTTCGTAAAAGCCGAACAGGCGACTACAGACGCACGGTGATACGCTGCAATTTTGCGTTGCTCGTGACCATGCTCTCTGTCTAAGATAGACATTGCGGAGCCATTTCTCCGGATCACATCAGGATCACACCCTGACAGAATACCAACGCCTGGGTGCATGTCACTAAAACCTCGCCATTTCCTCATTCGTTGGAGCCTAGGAAAATGAGATACATAGAGACCCGGTTGTTTCACTATTTCGTGGCGGTTGCGGAGGAGCAGCACTTCACCCGCGCCGCGCTGCGGCTCAAGATCTCGGGGCCGACGCTCACGGAGCAGATCAAGAAACTTGAAAGCGATTTGGGGCTGAAGCTCCTCGTGCGCGGGGGCAATACGCCTGTCTCGCTGACCGCAGCCGGAATGCGCTTTCTGGCGCAGGCGCTGCAGGTGCTACGGCAGGTCGAGCACGCCACGGCTGTCGCCCGGCAGGCCGCGCGGGGCGAGTTGGGCTGTCTCGATATTGGCTTTACGACAGCGGTGTCCTTCGCCGGTCTCCTCCGGACGTGGCTTGCCGGGTTTCGGCGGGCCAATCCGGCGATCGAGGTCACCACGCGCAAACTTATCCCGTCGGCCCAGATCGCCGGGCTTGAGCGCAAGGAGCTGGACGCCGGCTTCACCCGCGCCCCGCGCAAATATCCAGCCGGCGTTCAAGGCTTCGAGATTTACCGCGAGCCGTTGGTCCTGGCGCTGCCAAGCGAACACCCGTTGGCGCGCAGGAAGAAGATCGCTCCGGCGATGCTCAAGGATGAGCCGTTTGTAAACAGCAGCGCCCAACCCGATGTTGGGTTCTGGGGTCACACGGATGCGGTTGCCGAAATAGGAAACTTTACGCCGCGCGTGGTGAGACGCGATGACGATTTCATCAGGATCTTGACCCACGTGGCCCTCGGCTACGGCATCGCCGTCGTCCCAAAACGCGTAGCGAGGATGAACGTAGAGAACGTCGTTTACCGAGAAATCGCGGCAAACCCGGTCCCCTTGACGTCGATCGCTTTCGTGTATCGCCGGGACGCTTCGCCGACGGGCACTTTGCTGATCAAACACATGCGACAGTATGCATTGCCGCAGCAGCAGACCGGCGCGCGGATACGCCTTCGGCCTGTGTCCTAAGCTCGTAGGATGGGTTGAGCCCTTGCGAAACCCATCATCAAAACGCGACGCCGCATGATGGGTTTCGCTGCGCTCAACCCATCCTACATTGCTGTGTCCTAGGCGACGACGGAGAACGAAGATGA
>JASHSE010000076.1 GCA_030036975.1 Xanthobacteraceae bacterium
TCTGCCGGTGATGCAAACAAAGTAGCGTGGCGCGGACGCGCCTTGGCAATGCAGCGCGTCCGCACATACCCTCTCCCGCAAGGGGCGAGGGCAAGGCCCTCGCCGCAGGGTTACGCCCTTGCGTAGCGGCCGCGGTTGAAGAAGCGGTCTTTCTGATCGTCGGTCGCTGTCTCGCGGTTCGATTTGATGGCGCCGACTTTCGCCAGCGCGGCTTTTACTGCGGGCCGCTCCTCGATCGACTTGAACCAACGCGCCAGATTGGGATTGTCCTCCCACTTGACGCCTTGGACGTCGTGATTGCGCGTCCACGGGAAGGTGGCGATGTCGGCGATCGAGTATTCGTCGCCGCCGAGGTAGGGCGATTTGGCGAGCCGTTGCTCCATCACTTCGTAGAGCCGCTTCACCTCGGTCTGATAGCGCGCCATCGAATAGGAATTGTCCTTATCCTTCGGCGCGAACATCTTGAAATGGGTGAACTGGCCGAACATCGGCCCGATGCTGCTGGTCTGGAAGAACAGCCATTGCAGCACGTCGTAGCGCTTGGCCGCATCCTTCGGCATGAATTTTCCGGCTTTCTCGGCGAGATAAATCAAAATGGCGCCGGATTCGAACACCGTGATCGGCTTGCCGCCGGGGCCCTCGCCGTCGACGATCGCCGGAATTTTCGAGTTCGGATTGATCTTGATGAAATCGGGATCGTACTGCTCGCCCTTCCAGACGTCGACGAAGTGCTCCTTGTAGGGCAGCTTGGTCTCTTCGAGCATGATATAGATTTTCTGCACGTTCGGGCTGGTCAACGCGTAGAGGTCGATCATGACAACGTCCTCGGCTCGCAATGGGGCTGAATGGGGCTCAATGGGGCCACGAAATTAGCGAGCTTGTCGGCGCGCGACAAGGCGTCACGAGGCCAGCCACGCGGCGAACCCTTGTGCGCGATCGCCAATTCCGCATAGGCTTGACGGCCTCATACCAACAAAACGTCCCGGTCGGAGGAAAGCATGCGCCAGAAAATCCAGCGGCTCGCCGCGTTTGCGCTCGCGTTTTTGGCTGTCGTTGCCGCCGGCGCGGCGCGCGCGGCCGACGATTATCCGAACCATGCCGTGCGCTGGATCGTCGGCTATCCGCCGGGCGGTTCGACCGACATCTGTGCCCGGCTGATCGGACAATATTTGTCGGAGCGCCTGCATCAGCCGTTCGCCGTCGAAAACAAGCCCGGCGCCGGCAACAATCTGGCGACCGAAATGGCGGCGAAAGCGCCGCCGGACGGCTACACGGTTTTCCTGGTCAATCCCGCCAACGTCATCAACGCCACGCTGTACAAGCACCTGCCCTTCGACTTCATCCGCGACATTGCTCCGGTCGCGGGCATTATCCGCATGCCCAACGTGATGGAGGTGAACCCGAAAGTGCCCGCGCACACGGTCGCCGAGTTCATTGCCTATGCCAAGGCCAACCCGGGCAAGATCAACATGGCGTCCGGCGGGGTCGGCACGTCGGTGCATTTGTCGGGCGTGCTGTTCATGATGATGACCGGGGTCAAGCTCGTGCACGTTCCCTATCACGGCGCGGCGCCGGCGCTCACCGATATGCTCGCCGGCCAGGTGCAGGTGATGTTCGACAATTTGCCGTCCTCGATCGGCTACATCCAGGCCGGCCGGCTGCGCGCGCTGGCGGTGACGACGGCGACCCGCTCCAGCGCGCTGCCGAACGTGCCGACCATCGCCGCGACCGTGCCCGGCTACGAGGCGAGCGCGTTCTTCGGCATGGGCGTGCCGCGCGGCACCCCGCCGGCGATCATCGCCAAATTGAATCGCACCATCAACGAAGGCCTCGCCGACCCGGCGCTCCAGGCCAAGCTCGCCAAGCTCGGCGGCACGCCCATCCCCGGCACGCCGGATGACTTCGGCAAGCTTCTCGTCAGCGAGACGGCGAAATGGGCCAAGGTCGTCAAAGCCAGCGGCGCCGCGGTGGAATAGGAGCGCGCTGCGGCTTTGAGAAACGTGCGAGCACCATGACAACAAGCAACAAAAAATCCGCAGAACAGCTGCGCTCCTATCGCTGGCTCGGTCGTAACGACCTGCGCTCGTTCGGCCATCGCTCGCGGCTGCGCCAGTTCGGCTACGACCGCGACGACTGGGTCGGCAAGCCGGTGATCGGCATCATCAATACCTGGAGCGAGATCAACGCCTGCCACGGCCATTTGCGCGACCGCGCCGCCGACGTGAAACGCGGCGTCTATCAGGCCGGCGGCTTTCCGATCGAATTGCCGGCGATGTCGCTCGCCGAACCGTTCGTCAAGCCGTCCACCATGCTCTACCGCAACTTCCTGGCCATGGAATGCGAGGAACTGCTGCGCAGCCATCCGATCGACGGCGCGGTGCTGATGGGCGGCTGCGACAAGACCACGCCGGGCCTCGTCATGGGCGCGATCAGCATGGGCATTCCGGCGATCTATGTGCCGGCCGGGCCGATGCTGCGCGGCAACTGGCGCGGCCAGACGCTCGGCTCCGGCTCCGACGCCTGGAAATATTGGGACGAAAAGCGCGCCGGCCGCATCGGCGACGACGAATGGAACGAGATCGAGGGCGGCATCTCGCGCTCGTTCGGCACCTGCATGGTGATGGGCACCGCGGCGACCATGATGGCGATCACCGAAGCGCTGGGCCTCGCCCTGCCGGGCGCGTCGTCGATCCCGGCGCCCGATGCCAATCATCCGCGCATGTGCGCCGCCGCCGGCCGCCGCGCCGTCGAGATGGTGTGGGAGAATTTGACGCCCGACAAGGTTCTCACCCCGGCGGCGTTCGACAATGCCATCCGCGTCCACATGGCGCTCGGCGGCTCGACCAACGCCATCATCCACGTCATCGCGCTCGCGCGGCGCGCCGGCATCGGCCTCGACATGGCGCGGTTCGACGCGCTCTCGCGCGAAGTGCCGGTGATCGCCAACATCACGCCGTCGGGCCAATATCTGATGGAGGATTTTTTCTATGCCGGCGGCCTGCGCGCCCTGATGGGCGAGATGCGCGAGATGCTCGACCTGTCGTGCTTGACGGTGACCGGGCGGGGCGTCGGCGACAACATTGCCGGCGCCAAGGTGCATCTGCCGGACGTGATTGCCGCGCTGGACCGGCCGCTTTATCCGGAAGGCGCGACCGCGGTGTTGACCGGCAATCTGGCGCCGCGCGGCTGCGTCATGAAACCGGCCGCCGCCGACAAGCGTTTTCTGCACCATCGCGGCAAGGCGCTTGCGTTCGAGAATTACGATCACATGGCGCGCGAGGTCGAGCGCGGCGATCTCGACGTGACGCCCGACCACGTGCTCGTGCTCAAGAACGGCGGGCCGAAGGGCGGGCCGGGCATGCCGGAATGGGGGCAGCTGCCGATTCCGAAAAAGCTGCTCAAGGCGGGAGTGCGCGACATGCTGCGCATTTCCGATGCGCGCATGAGCGGCACCAGCTACGGCGCCTGCATCCTGCACGTGGCGCCGGAAAGCTTTGTCGGCGGCCCGCTCGCTCTGGTGCAAACCGGCGACGAGATCGAGGTCGATGTTGCCGCGCGCCGCATCCACCTGCACGTCGGCGACGAAGAACTCTCCCGCCGCCGCGCCGCCTGGCAGCCGCCGCCGCCAAAGTATCCGCGCGGCTACGGCGCCATGTTCTCAGACCACATCGGCCAGGCCGACGAAGGCTGCGACTTCGATTTTTTGCGCGGCACGGAGCGGGTGCCGGAGCCGGAGATACATTAAAGCAACGGCCTCTCCCTGCGTGCGTATGTCGGTTGTCGGGCGCAGAAGCGACATCGCCGAACGTGGTGAAAACCACAGGAATGACCCTCTCCCGACATTAGCGCCCAACTCATGTAGTTCGGGAGAACGTGAGCGGTTTAAAAAGTTAACAGGGCGCAGGGCCATAAGCGAGGGAAGGGCGGAGGGCCGCCAAACAAAGCAATCCGGCGGCGAGAAACCTCATCGATTGATCCGCCACCGGCCACAAAACCCTTATCGGCACCAATAACTGCAAATAAATTAGCTTGTTGCCCTGCGGCAATCTCGCCCGGTTGCAGTTTCAATGAGATAGCGCTATACGTTAAGTAGATGGCGGTGCTGCTATGAAATTGCTCAACGTCTTTGTCGTCTTACTGGCACTGGTTGGCGCGACTTCGAATGCATTTGCACAGCAGCAAACTCAACCCACAAATCCTGTCCAAGACACGCAAATCCCATCGGACCCCGGCGCAGCAATCGTTGCCGATCAATCGATCGAGGGGCTAAAGTTTCGGGCAAATTTCCAGCTCATACTAACGGGAATCGTAACGGCCTTTGGCGTGCTCTCCTTAGTGCTGGTAGCGCTGATTTTTAAGCCGTCAATCCTCAATGACGCGGAAAAAATCGTGCGCCTAATTATAGTGATCATCGTCGTTTCTGCGTCGTTGATACTTGTCACGGCTGGTTATTCGAACCGCCAGATTGCGCCCGCATTTGGACTATTTGGCACCATCATCGGATACATTCTGGGAAGTTCGAGCAGAAAGTCGTCGCCAGCAGGAAATAATCAGCCAGGCAATCAAGCCGCGGACGATAACACTGAGACCGATGAGACTGGGGGGTTAACGGCAGCGCGAAGGAACAACTTATGAACTACAAAAAGTATGTTTTGTTCTTCACGATATTGCTGTTGTCATTCGGCAATGCGGCAGCACAGCCTTATGTGTTGCCGCAAGACTCGGGCTCCGCGTACGAAACGACGCCATATCTCTTTCGAGGCAGTCCGTACGCCTATGTGATGATGATGCCGCCGCAGCTTATCATGCCGCTGCCGGGTGAACCGCCAGGCCCCCACGGCGGGTGGAAAGCGAACTCCGACGCCGTTGTTCTAATAAATACGAGTAACGGTGTGATGCATTTTCGTGAAGAGGGACTCGACTTTGACGTTGCTGGCAAGCAAGGGAAGACAATAACTCTCCCGCCGGGGAAGAAGAGCGAGGCCCTCATTTACAGCATACAGGGACAACAGAAGCAGATCACTGTGGTTATAGGCCATCGCTATTCGCTTTATTTCGACGTGCAACATCACCAAATTATTGCCTTCGACTATTAGCATCGAGTCGATCAGCGCCTCAGTTGGTAACCTTTGGCTCACTGCAGCGCACGGGCCTCTTATTGGGACATGGCTGCCCGGCGCGGGCAGAACGCAACGTCGAGCCGGTTGGCGCTGTTGATGGCGAGCGAGCGACAGTAACAAAGAGCCAATAACGACATTGCGGCCGAAGCCGCTACTTGCTCCGTCCGGTGCCGGGCTTCTTGGCGCCGGCCTCCGGGAAGACCCACATCGCGGCGATCATGAACAAGGCGGCGCCGACCACGAAGGTCGAGAAATCGTGGCGGATCGGCGAGCCGCTCCAATAGGCCAGCACCAGCGCGACGACCAGCGTGACGGCGGAGAGCGCGGCTTTGACATCGTTCGGCATTGCGGCCTCGCGGCTTTCGGAAAGCTTGCCCTAGAGCATGATTAGCTTAGGTTGATTCAGTCCATCATCATTGCGAGGAGCGAAGCGACGAAGCAATCCAGCACGGCGACGCCGCACTGGATTGCTTCGCTTCGCTCGCAATGACGAGCGGGTGGATCGACCTAAAATCATCATGCCCTAATTGGCGCCGACCGGCGCCGCGGCGGCCTCGTCCGGGCGCTTCGGCGCGCCGCGCAGCGTCTTCTTCAGATGGCGCGTATCGTAGCCGTTGAACAGCGTGCCGACGAGGCCGCGGTCGAGATCGGACGTGCCGAACAGCCAATCGGCGATCGGGAAGGTCAGATTCATGTTCACCTCCATCATCAGCCGCGCATTGTGATGGGC
>JASHSE010000077.1 GCA_030036975.1 Xanthobacteraceae bacterium
CGTCGACGGTCCCGGACGGGTCCGCCGGGAAAGCCTGCGACCCGGTCTGCCCGAGCAGTTGCACGGTCAGGGGGCTGCCCGGCACCTCAGCAGCAGTGCTGTCGTAGACGTGGCACGTCGCCCCGCTGACCTTGTTTCCCGAGTACTGCAACGACATCATGAATCGCCAACCTGCCGGGATCACCCCAAGGCTGGGAAAGTTGATCTGGCTGGCGGAATCCGGGGCGATCATCGCGATGATCTTGGCCGGGTCGAGTTGCGACGGGTCGGGCTGAATGACGCCGTTGACTACTGATCCCGGGCCGAAGTTCTGGGCATGCAGGAGCATCACGGTGGAGTTCGGTTGCATCGCCAGGATGTACTGCTGCCAGGTGATCTTCTGCTGCGGCGGGTGCCCGGTCGGCACGACGCCCGCGCAACAGTTCAGTTGGAAGCTGAGCGGCGTGCCCGCGCTGAAGGTCAGATCTTCGTAGATAAAAATTTCCATTTTAAAGTCGAGCAGCGGGGGCAGCGGCGCATTCCCCGGGGCAGAGAAGACGTATTGATTTTCTCCGACGAGAGTTGCCGATGGCGCCGCCGGCACCGTGATCATGGCCAGACCGTTGGTGACCGGCAGCCAGGGTGGACGGGAGGCTTGTTGTTCCCAGGTTTGACCGTCCTTGGAGGAGATCAGTCCTCCCAATATCCCGCTCTCGTCGACATACGCGGCCCACAGCGCGTTCCGGAAGACGGTAAGCGAGGGAGAGAGCTTGCTTTTCTGTCCGAGCGCAGCCCAGGTCGGCCACGTCTTGCCGTCGGCCGACCCGATCACCTCGACCCGGTTGGTGTCTTGGCCGATGTATGCGATCCACAGCTTCTTGTCGAACACCGCCATGGCGGGCGCCACGCGACTCGACTGGCCGGTCGCCGGCATCGCGTTCCAGGTCTTGCCGTCGACCGATGCGATCACCTCGACCCGGCTGGTGTCTTTGCCGATGTATGCGATCCACAACTTCTTGTCGAACACCGCCATCGCGGGCGCCACGCGACTCGACTGCTGTGTGTCGGTCCGACCACCCCAGCTTTCTCCGGTGCGCGAACTGATCACCTCGATATGCCCAGTGGCCTCGCCTATGAACGCAATCCGTAGCTGGTCATTGAACAGCGTCATAGCGGGCGCCACGACAGTGGACTGCCCGGTGTCGACGTGCTTCCACGTCGACGACGACATGGCATATAGGGTTGCGGTGCTTACCCCCCGGAAGGCACACCAGATGGCGTTATTGAAATAGGCAAGGCCTACTGACGCCGCGGTCTGTTGGTTTCCCTCGGTAGTCCAGTCGTTTGGGACCTGCATCCAGGTCCAGTCGCTGCCGTCGTCGGAGTAGGCTACGCTCACCTGACTCGACCATTCGAACCCGGCCACCAGCACGTCGCGCATGTCGTCCCCCCCTCGTCAGGCCGCGCATTTGCAAACCATTATGGCAGGCGCGGAGCGTAATGAAAGAGCCGCCGATTGCGGCGGAGAGGAAAATGCGGTTTGCTATCGCAGCACTGGCTGGCGTTCCGGCAATATTGGGAGTCGTCTTTTTGTTCGCCATTCTACCTGCAGTATTTGATCCGCCGATTTCTGACTACGACAGGAATGCCGATGGGGTAGCCGCCGCCATCGGCGGGATCCTTGGCTTGCCAGGTGGATTTTCCTTTGTCCTCTTTGTGTATCTAGTCCTGTGCAACAAGGGCACGCCTTAATCATCACCCCGCCGAAACGGTCGCCGCGGCGCGGTTCATGCCGAGTGCCAGGATGCGGTGCAGGAGATCGACGTATTTGATGCCGTCGTGGCGGGCGGCGGCGGCGAATTCCTGGCTTTCGGCGATCTCCGGATTGGGATTGGCCTCGAGAAAATACGGCGTTCCTTCGGCGGTGAGGCGGAAGTCGATGCGTGCGTAGCCGTCGAGTTCGAGCGTGCGGTAGATGCGCTTGGCGCTGCGCTGGATACGGGCGAGCAGTTCGGGAGGCAGATTCTTGGCCGGCCCGTGCAGGATGCTGTGGCGCTCCTGATAATCCGTATCGTGCTTGGCTTTTTCGGTGGCGATCGGCCAGTCGCCCTGCGCCAAATTGCCGAATTCCAGCTCCCACACCGGCAGCACGCGCAGCCGCTCGTTGCCGATGACGCCGACATAAATTTCGCGGCCGTCGATGTACTGCTCGGCGATCGCCGGCGTGCCGATGCGCTCGTGAATGAAACCGACGCGCTCGGCGAGCTTGGCGTCGGAATCGACCACGGAAGCTTGCGAGATGCCGTACGAGCCGTCCTCGCTCAAGCTCTTGACGATCAGCGGCAGCGGCAGCCGCGCCGGCCGGCGTACTTTGCGGCGCATCGGAAACACCGCGAAAGCCGGCACCGGGATGCGGTGATAGTGCACCAGCGTCTTCGACAAGTCCTTGCCGCGCGCCAACACCAAGCCGCGCGGATTGCAGCCGGTATAGGGCACGCGCATCAGTTCGAGAAAGCTGGCTACGTTCTGATCGTAGATTGCTTCATTGGAAAACTCCTCGAGCAGCGTGAGCACCACGTCGGGCTTGAAGCTTTCCAGCTCGTCGCGGATCGGCTTGAGCTCGTCGTGAACGCCGAGCGGACGCACCTCGTGACCGGCGCGGCGCAGCGTGCGGACCACATCGTATTCGGTTTTCCACTCGTTGATTTGCTGCTCGGTGTACCCCTTGGTCGAATCCGGGGGCATCAGGTCCGGGTGAACCAGCACCAGGACGCGGAGCGGTTTCATAGCGCGATCCACCTTCGCCGCGACGGACCAAACAGTGCATGCATTGTTTTGGCGGTCAACAGCACCGTGAAATCCATCACGAGTTTTTGCTCGGGTCCCACCGCGCGCAAATTCAGCTCGCGGCAGCGCGCGATCATGGCGTCGAGCACGGCATCGAGCGTGAGCTGATACTCGCCGGTCCAGCGGGCGACGAGCTTACGCACGCGGGCGCGATGGCGGCGCAGGAACGAGGATGCCGCCTCGGCGCGGCGATGCCGGATCGGATCGGCGGGAAACAGCCGGCGCAGATCGCGGTCGTAGGTTTTCGGCGTGTCGAACGCGTACAGCGATTGTTTCTTGCGATAGTGCTCGCCCAGCGTTTCGCCAAGCCGGCGCAACGGATCGACGCGTTCGACGCGCCGCAGCAGCGGGCGCGCCGCCGCGATCTCGCCCATCAGCGCGTCGACGTATTCGAGCTTCCGCAATGCCGGCCAGCCGGCGTAGCGCGCGCGCCAGTTCGAGCGCGGCCGCAGCCACACCGCAAAGGTTTCGGCAAAATCCTCATCCGGATGGCTCTGCGCGTACCACAGCCGCAGGTGCTGGACGAAATTGCGGCTGGCCGGATTGGGCCGGTAGTAGCGCGGATAGCGCCGCGAGCTCGGGCCGAACAGCTGTTGCCACTGCCGCCGCCGCGCCAGCGCATAGGCGTGCTGCACCACGTGGCCGGCTTCGTGGCGCAGGATCGCCATGCACTCCGCCCAGGTGCCACCCTCGATGTCGATGATCATCTTGCGTTCGAGCTGCATCAGCCGCGGATGCGCCAGATAGAACGGGATGGCGATGCCCGGCGTATTTTCGGGGCTGAACCACTCGCTGGAAATCCAGGCGTGCGGCCGCACCTGCAAGCCCGCTTGCGCCAGCTCGTCATGCAAGGTCTGCAGGCAATCCTCGAGCCAGGTGCCCTCCACGGTGACGTCGAGGTCCTTCAGGCGGAGTTTGAGCAACTCGTCGTCGGGCAGCGTGGCCCAGGGAAATTTCTTACGCGGCATATCTTTACGCGGCATGGCTTCGCGGCAGCACAAATCAGCCGGGATGGTGTCACGGGCCGGGTTTGCCGACAACGGCCAGGACCCGCTGCATAAGTACTATCAGAGCGTGATAATTTTGGATTGATTGAGCTGACGTATGCTTGCTTCACCTCGCCCCAGAGGGGGGCGAACAACTTGATGCGCGATTGTCACGACGGGTTTCCGGAGCGGAATTCTCAAGCTTAAACCGCGAACGCGACAATCCGGTGAAGGGGCGCCCTGCAGGCAGAGTTCGGCGTTGCGGTGCTGACGCCTTTGCGCGCTCGGTGTCGTACACACCGCACCATCACCGCGGCCGCGC
>JASHSE010000078.1 GCA_030036975.1 Xanthobacteraceae bacterium
CGGCGCCACGTCCTCATAGGCGATCGGCCAGTCGTGGCCGCGATTGTGCTCGCTCTTCATCCGAAAATCGGTCGGCAGGTAGCGCGGGAATTGCGCGAAGTAATGCAGCGCCGCGCCACCGACCGCGTAAGCGCCCTGATTGGCATAGGCGAACGGATTCTTGCCGCCGAGCAGGATCGGTCCGCCGGCGGGTTTGAGCCGCCGGCCCCAAATGTCAGAGCTGATCAGATCAGTGAGTTTCCAGTCCGGCCCATTGTCGAGCACCACGACCTTTTTGCCGGCCTTGGCGAGCACTGCCGCATAGGTCGAGCCCGAGGCGCCGGAGCCGACCACGACGACATCGACTTTTTCGTTGGCCGTTTTTTCGTTCGCCATGGCTGCCTCCTCACCACTTCTGCGTCGGGGCGATGTGCGGCATGTAGGGAATGCCGAGCGCGGCATAGCCCTCCATGGTGCTGTAAACCACGTCGACCGCGTCGCTGCGCAACACCGCAAAGACGAACGGCGACGGCGGCCCTTGCCAGCCGTCGATCTTGTTGATGCGCATCCCTCCGATGAAATCGTGCTGCTCGGCGGCCGACAGCGCGGCGAACTTGCGGCCTTTATTCTTGGTGCTCGCGGCATCGACCGCGCCGAGCGCGGCACGATAGAAATTGGCAAACGGCGGCCGGACGTTGAGGATGCGCGCCTGTAAGAGCGCCTGTTCGGGCGGAATCGAAATCTGCTGATCGACGAACTGCGTGATGCCGGCCTCTTTGGCGCCGGGCACCAGCGTTTCGCCGAACGCATCGAGCGTCGCCGCCTGTTCGGCCGACAGGGTGCGCAGCGGCACGCGCCGCGCATGCGCCTGCCGTGGCGTCAAAAGCACTTCGGCGCCGCCGACCACGAAGGCAAGCGTGCCGAGCCCCGCGCCTTGCACGAAGGCGCGCCGTTCGATGGCGGTCATGACATGTCCTCCCCGACGTCGCGGCCCTGTTCGCTATTGTAAAAAGCCGCCGCAGCCGAAGTGAAATTCAACGCCCGATCGACCGGCGAATCAAGCCGCGCCAGGAACCAGGACCAGGAACCGGTATCGCGCGCGCGCATTGGACAGTCGGAGTGATCCGCATGACCAAGCTGCCGCACGATGCGCTGGTGTTTATCGGTGACGGGCGCAGGGCGCTGTTTCTGCGCAATGCCGGCGACGAGCAAGCGCCGGACCTGCGCACCGAACAGGTATTCAAGGAAGACAATCCGCCAACCCGCGAGCAAGGCACCGACAGACCGGGCCGCGGCTTTGCGGCCGCCGGATCGCCGCGAAGGAGCAGCATGGAAGAAACCGATTGGCACCACCTCGAAGAACGGCGCTTCGCCGAGCGGGTCGCCGCCATCCTGGAGGACGTCGTGCGCCGCCGCCCCGTGCCCGCCATCCTGGTCGCCGCGCCGCCCAAAACGCTCGCCGAGCTGCGGCACGCTTTTCATGCCGACGTCAAAGCCAGGATCGTTGCCGAACTCGATAAGGACCTGACCAAGGAGCCGATCGACCAGATCGAGGCGCATCTTCGCCGGTCGTCTTAGCCGCTCGTCCCCGCGAAAGCGGGGACCCAGCAGGACTTGCGAGTCAGCTCTCACGTTCCACTGGATTCCCGCTTTCGCGGGAATGAGCGGAATACATCACACATTCCGCTCGTCCCCGCGAAAGCGGGGACCCAACTCTGGCGCTATCCTCTGGATTCCCGCTTGCGCGGGAATGAGCGGAGGCGGCAGGATTCGTCGTTCGCGGGTGGCCATTCCGAATCGACAGATTTCGACATGGAAATTCAATGGGTTGCGTGGTGCGTTCGGTGTGCTTGAGGGCGCAAAGGCCGATTTTTTCGGTCCGTTTCACTCAGAATCGGCGAAAAACCCGCGCCGCTGCGTGACAGAAGCGTGACGGACCGGCCTTGCCGCCTGCCCCGAATGTCCGATCGGCTACTGAAGAATCTCGGCGCCGGCAGCCGGTCCGGACCGCAGCAATGCGGCTTATCGGGTTGAAAATGCCGATCGCCCGCTCTGGATGACTTGGGGATTCCTCACGAATCTCCGATACTTGGGTGGCGGCTGGCGATTCGTCCCCACTATCCCCACATTTAGCGGTTGATTCAGGTTTTCATACTAAGTCTTGACGCGCGCGCCGAGGTTGGCCTAGTCTCCAAAAGTTCGGCGCGCGGGTAGCTTCGAGTCCGCCGGGCTCTCCACAAAGGGTTTTGGGGGACGGCCGCGCGCCGCTTGCGGTGCGCGCGTGGGACCATGTCGCCCCTTTGCGGAAGCCGCCCGGGCGCGTCGCAACGAAGATCCGGTTCTTCAGCCGGACGTGGGTGGGTGTCGGAGCCGACAGGAGTAAGCCGGATGCGGTCGAGCAAAGCTCGGTCCGCATCGCGGGAAAGCCGTCGGCGGCTTATATTTGGAGCGGGCTTCCGCTTGAGCCGCCGGCTAAGGAGCAAAGGGAAGAAAGGGGCCATAAAATGCGGATCGAGCGACGTTTCACCAAAGCCGGGCAATCGCCCTACGCCGACATCGTATTTCGCCTGACCACGAGCGAAATCCGCAATCCCGACGGCTCGATCGTCTTCCATGCCGACGATGTCGAGGTGCCCGACCAGTGGTCGCAGGTCGCCTCCGACGTGCTGGCGCAGAAATATTTCCGCAAGGCCGGCGTGCCCGCGCGCCGCAAGAAGGTCGAGGAGGAGAGCGTTCCGTCCTGGCTGTGGCGCAGCGTCGCCGATGCGGCCGCGCTCGCCGAACTGCCGGAGAACGAGCGCTATGTCGGCGAACATTCCTGCAAGCAGGTGTTCGATCGGCTCGCCGGCACCTGGACCTATTGGGGCTGGAAGGGCGGCTATTTCTCGTCGGAAGAAGACGCCCAGACGTTCTTCGACGAGCACCGCTACATGCTGGCGATGCAGATGGTGGCGCCGAACTCGCCGCAATGGTTCAACACCGGCCTGCACTGGGCCTACGGCATCGACGGCCCGAGCCAGGGCCACTTCTACGTCGATGACCAGACCGGCGAACTTACGCAGTCGGCCACCGCCTACGAGCATCCGCAGCCGCACGCCTGCTTCATCCAGTCGATCGCCGACGACCTCGTCAACGAGGGCGGCATCATGGATTTGTGGGTGCGCGAGGCGCGCCTGTTCAAATACGGCTCCGGCACCGGTTCGAATTTCTCCAAGCTGCGCGGCGAAGGCGAAAAGCTCTCCGGCGGCGGCAAGTCGTCCGGCCTGATGAGCTTCTTGAAGATCGGCGACCGCGCCGCCGGCGCCATCAAGTCGGGCGGCACCACGCGCCGCGCCGCCAAGATGGTGATTCTCGACGCCGACCATCCCGACATCGAGCAGTTCATCGACTGGAAGGTGATCGAGGAGCAGAAGGTCGCGAGCCTCGTCACCGGCTCCAAGATCAATCAGAGGCACCTGCGCGCCATCTTCAAGGCCTGCGTCAACTGCGAGGGCTCGGGCGACGATTGCTTCGACCCGGAGAAGAATCCGGTGCTGCGCCGCGAGATCAAGGCGGCGCGCAAGAACCACGTGCCCGACAATTACATCCGGCGCGTCATTCAGTTCGCCAAGCAGGGCTACACCGACATAAACTTCCCGATCTACGACACCGATTGGGATTCGGAAGCCTATCTGACCGTGTCCGGGCAGAATTCCAACAACACGGTGCGCGTCACCGACGAATTCCTGAAAGCCGTCGAAGCCGACCGCGACTGGGATTTGTTCTGGCGCACCAAGCCGGGAAAGATTTCCAAGACCATCAAGGCGCGCGACCTATGGGAGAAGATCGGTCACGCCGCCTGGGCCAGCGCCGATCCCGGCCTGCAATTCCACACCACGATCAACGACTGGCACACCTGCGCGGCATCGGGGCCGATCATCGCCTCCAATCCGTGCTCGGAATACATGTTCCTCGACGACACCGCCTGTAATCTGGCGTCGATCAATCTGCTGGCGTTCCATGCTTCACCCTCCCCTGCAGGGGGAGGGTCGGCGAGCGCAGCGAGCCGGGGTGGGGTCAGTGGCACTTCCCCCACCCGCCGGGCTTCGCCCGGCGACCTCCCCCCTGCAGGGGCCCCCACCCTTCCCTCCCCCGCAAGCGGGGGAGGGTTAGGGAGGGGGTACGACATCGAAGGCTACGAGCACGCGGTGCGGCTGTGGACCATCGTGCTCGAAATCTCGGTGCTGATGGCGCAGTTCCCGTCGAAGGAGATCGCGCAGCGCTCCTACGATTTCCGCACGCTCGGACTGGGCTACGCCAATGTCGGCGGGCTCTTGATGTCGTCCGGCATCCCCTACGATTCGGATGCCGGCCGCGCCATCTGCGGCGCGCTCTCCGCCATCATGACCGGCATTTCCTACGCCACGTCTGCGGAAATGGCGGCCGAGCTCGGCGCCTTTCCGCGCTTTGCCGAAAACCGCGAGGTGATGCTGCGCGTCATGCGCAATCACCGCCGCGCCGCCCACGGCGCGCGCACCGGCTATGAAGAGATGAGCACGCCGCCGGTGCCGCTCGACCACAAGGCGATTGCCGACAAGCGTCTGTCCGAACATGCCAAGCTCGCCTGGGATCGCGCGCTCGCGCTCGGCGAGCAGCACGGCTACCGCAATGCGCAAGCGAGCGTGGTGGCGCCGACCGGCACCATCGGCCTGGTCATGGACTGCGACACTACCGGCATCGAGCCCGATTTCGCCCTGGTGAAGTTCAAGAAACTCGCCGGCGGCGGCTATTTCAAGATCATCAACCGCGCTGTGCCCGAAGCATTACGCGCGCTCGGCTATGGCGATAACGAGATCGCCGAGATCGTCACCTATGCGGTCGGTCACGGCTCGCTCGCCGAGGCGCCGGCGATCAATCACGACTCGCTGCGCACCAAGGGTTTTGACGACGCGGCGATCGAAAAGATCGAGAAGGCGCTGCCGACCGCCTTCGACATCAAATTCGCCTTCAACAAGTGGACTTTGGGCGCCGACTTCCTCGCCGAGCAGCTCGGCGTCGCCGCGGCCGATCTCGCCGCGCCGACCTTCGATCTGCTCGCCCATCTCGGCTTCACCAGGCGCGAGATCGAGGCCGCCAACATCCACGTCTGCGGCGCCATGACGGTCGAGGGCGCGCCGCACTTAAAACCCGAGCACTATGCGGTGTTCGACTGCGCCAATCCGTGCGGCCGCACCGGCAAGCGCTTCCTCTCCGTCGACAGCCACATCCGCATGCTGGCGGCGGCGCAGCCGTTCATCTCCGGCGCCATTTCCAAGACCATCAACATGCCGAACGAGGCGACGGTCGAGGACTGCAAGCAGGCCTATCTGCTGTCCTGGCGGCTCGGGCTCAAAGCCAACGCGCTCTACCGCGACGGCTCGAAACTCTCCCAGCCGCTGCAGAGCCAGCTCATCGCCGACGAGGCCGAGGACGACGACGTCATCGAAGCGTTCCTGGAAAAGCCGGCGGCGGCGCGCGCCGCGGGGCTCGCCGAAAAAGTGGTCGAGAAAGTCGTCGAGCGCATCGTGGTCATGCGCGAGCGCGAGCGCATGCCCGACCGCCGCAAGGGCTATACGCAAAAGGCCGTGGTCGGCGGCCACAAAGTCTATCTGCGCACCGGCGAATACGACGACGGAAGGCTCGGCGAAATCTTCATCGACATGCACAAGGAGGGCGCGGCGCTGCGCTCGCTCCTCAACAATTTCGCCATCGCGGTGTCGCTCGGCCTGCAATACGGCGTGCCGCTCGACGAATATGTCGATGCCTTCACCTTCACCCGCTTCGAGCCGTCCGGCCCGGTGCAGGGCAACGATTCGATCAAATACGCCACCTCGATCATCGACTACGTGTTCCGCGAGCTCGCGGTGAGTTATCTGGAGCGCTTCGACCTCGCCCATGTCGATCCGTCGGGCGAAGGGTTTGATGCGCTCGGCAAGGGCGTGTCCGAAGGCAGGCTCTCGCCCGACGCGCGCTTCGTCTCCAAGGGGCTGACGCGCTCGCGCACCGACCGGCTGAAAATCATGCAAGGCGGCGGCGAGCGCGCCGGCGGCGAGCGCAGCGACGCCACCTCTTCACCCTCCCCTGCAGGGGGAGGGTCGGCCGCCGAAGGCGGCCGGGGTGGGGCCGTCGGCGGCGGCGCCAAAATCACCGCCTTCTCCGCCGCCCCCTCGCGCGCCGAAATCGCCGGCACCGCGGCGCTCAAAGCCGCGCCCGAGCAAAAACTCTCGCCCGCGCAAGCGCTCGAGCAGCTCACCGAGACCCGCGCCTACGCCAAGGCCGTCGCCGCCGAACGCCGCGCCGAAGCCAAGGCCAAAGGCTACGAAGGCGAAGCCTGCGACGCTTGCGGCAACTTCACGCTGGTGCGCAACGGCACGTGCCTCAAGTGCGACACGTGCGGGTCCACGACGGGGTGTAGCTGAGAACGCTTCTCCGCAAGTATGGGCGGGAGATTCGCTCCCGCCCATCTTTGCGCAACCGTCTAGAAACCAAGCTTACTTCTTTCCAGACTGGTTATGGGCCGGACGATGCATCCGGTAGGTTTCGCCTGGCCGCTCGGTGGGTGGCAGGATTTTGCCCTTAACACCAGTCACTTCCCTGCCCGTGTCGCCACCCCGCGGGCCGATGACTTCGTATTCACCGGACCGCGGGGCCCGCTCGCACTGACATCACTCGGAAGAACAGCATCAACCGAGTACTCGTAGAGGGGTTCGATCCGAAAGAGCCTCCAGGATGCGAAGGAGCCGGTGCGGACAAAGGACCTGTATCAAGATGCCCGATTGATGGTACCCACTTTGAGAGAAAATACTTTTCGCTCCCACCTTTTTCGGATGCAAAAGCGCGGTTTGCTTACACGTTGCGGCTATGGCAAATGGCTATTCGGCATCAGCAACCGTGGGCCTGCTGGAGCTCAGCGCAATACGGGAACAGCATAGCAAGCGTAGGGTGGGCAAAGGCGCGAAGCACCGTGCCCGCGCGTCTTTCAGATGAGGCGGACGGTGGGCACGCTTCGCTTTGCCCACCCTACAAGCCTCCCCGCGCTACGTTCTACTCCGCCGCGGCCATCGCGGTGCGCGGCGATACGATCGTGACGATCGCATCGGCGCTGTCGTCGATGAACTGCGGATCGCGGCGCAGCCGCTCGAAACTTCGCGGCGTCGGAATCGCATCGCCATCGGCTTTCATGATTGCGAAATGCGCGGCCAGCGCTTCGGCGGCATCGGCGACCGCCTCTTCGAACGTGTCGCCCGCCGCGATACAGCCCGGCACGTCCGGGAAGCTCACGCCGTAACTGGTGCCTTCGTCTTTATGCACTAAAGCGATGTATCCGGCCATGACGTTCACCGCGGCTCTTTTAAGCCTGCCTGACGATAAATCGACCTTACCGTCTTCGGATGCAAGTCCCGACGGGGGTGCGGAATTGTAACCTTTCCCGGCTTCACCGGATGCTTGAAGTGATGATGGCTGCCGCTTGCACCAACGAACCGCCAGCCGTCGGCCTCAAGCTCCCGAATAATATCACGCGAATCCCGGCCCATCGAAGCCCTTCGCGACAAGCCTAGCCCGGATTGCGTGAAGCGCAATCCGGGGCTGGCCCGATGGATCAACAAACCCGAGTCGCGGATTTCTCTGGCGCCCGATCCCAGCTATGTCTACTTTGCCGGTCCCGTCTCAAAAGAGAGACAGCAAGCGTAGGGTGGGCAAAGGCGCGAAGCGCCGTGCCCACGCGTTTTATCTGAAACGCCGAGGATGTTGTCGTGGGCACGCTTCGCTTCACCCGCCCTACTCCACCTCGTCACCACCGGGCTTGACCCGGTGGTCCATGCTGAGGCGCCGCTTGCGCCGGGTGTTCGATGCGCTACGGGGATGCTTACGCCAGCGGAACGACTGCATGGATTGCCGGGTCAAGCCCGGCAATGACGAAATGGGAAACTCGGCGCAGTTAGGCCAAATCGCAGCGTGCCACGTCCCCTCGTCACCACCGGGCTTGACCCGGTGGTCCATGCTGAGGCGCCGCTTGCGCCGGGTGTTCGATGCGCTACGGGGATGCTTACGCCAGCGGAACGACTGCATGGATTGCCGGGTCAAGCCCGGCAATGACGAAATG
>JASHSE010000079.1 GCA_030036975.1 Xanthobacteraceae bacterium
CAGCAAGGAAGTGCTGACGCTGGAATGGATCGACGGCACGCCGCTGTCCGACCGCGCCGCGCTGCTGGCCAAAGGTTTTGATCTGCGCCAACTCGCCCGCGCGCTCATTCAAACGTTTCTGCGCCAGGCGTTGCGCGATGGTTTCTTCCACGCCGACATGCACCCCGGCAATCTGTTCGTCGACCACGAGGGCCGGCTGATCGCGGTCGATTTCGGCATCATGGGCCGGCTCGGCGCCAAGGAGCGGCTGTTCCTCGCCGAAATCCTGCACGGCTTCATCACCCGCGATTATCACCGCGTCGCCGAGGTGCATTTCGAAGCCGGCTACGTGCCGCGCCACCACTCGGTGGAAAATTTCGCCCAGGCGATCCGCGCCATCGGCGAGCCGATCCACAGCCGCACCGCCGAGGAAATCTCCATGGCGCGGCTGCTCACGCTGTTGTTCGAAGTCACCGGCATTTTCGACATGCGCACGCGGCCGGAACTGCTGCTGCTGCAGAAGACCATGGTGGTGGTCGAGGGCGTGGCGCGCTCGATGGATCCCAAGCTCGACATGTGGAGCACCGCCGAGCCGGTGGTCGGCGAATGGATCGCGCGGCATCTCGGGCCGGCCGGCAAGCTGGAGAACGCCGCCGACGGCGCGCTCGAACTCGGCCGTTTCGCCGGCCACCTGCCTGGCCTGTTGACCCGTGGTGCTCGCCTGCTTGACCAGCTCGACGACATGACCCGTGACGGCTTGGTGTTGGCCGAACACACCATTACCAAGCTCGACAAGGACGAGGCCCGCCGCGACGCCTGGATCATCGGTGCGCTGTACCTGATCGCGATCTTGCTGCTGGTGCTCTTGCTGACCCGGTGATTGCATTGATTGCATTGCAATCATTTCCGTGCTAAGCGGCCGAAACCGTTCGGGGAAAAACCGATGGCGAGCCTCACCGTCCGCCAGCTTGACGACAAGCTGAAAGCGCTGCTCCGCCTGCGCGCGGCCCGGCACGGCCGGTCGATGGAGGACGAGGTCCGCGTCATCCTCAAGGCGGCGGCCGAAGCGGCCGGCCGCGAAGTTTTGGAAAAATTCGAACCGCCGGCGATGGCGGTTCGGCGCCGGGCGCCGCCGGTCGCGGCCGATGCGCGCCGTATTCTGCTCATCATCGGCGGCGGCATCGCCGCCTATAAGTCGCTCGACCTGATTCGCCGCCTGCAGGACAGTGGCGCGCGGGTGCGCTGCATTCTCACGGCGGCCGCCCAGCACTTCGTCACCCCGCTTGCCGCCGGCGCGCTCGCCGGCGAGCGCGCCTTCACCGATCTGTTCGACGCACAGAGTGAGTTCGACGTCGGCCATATCCGCTTGGCCCGCGACACCGATCTGGTCGTGGTCGCGCCGGCCACCGCCGATCTGTTGGCCAAGATGGCGGGCGGTCATGTCGACGATCTGGCCGGTGCCGTGCTGCTCGCCACCGATAGGCCGATCCTGCTCGCGCCGGCGATGAACCCGCGCATGTGGGCGGCGAAAGCGACGCAGCGCAATCTGGCGCAGCTCGTGGCCGACGGCGTGCGCGTGGTCGGGCCGAACAGCGGCGAAATGGCGGAACGCGGCGAAGCCGGGCTTGGCCGCATGGCCGAGCCGCGCGAAATCGCCGCCGCCGCCGCGGCCATGCTGCGTGTCGCCGGCCCGCTCTCCGGCGCCCGCGTGCTTGTCACCTCCGGACCAACCCACGAGCCGATCGATCCGGTGCGCTTCATCGCCAACCGCTCGTCGGGCAAGCAGGGCCACGCCATCGCCGCCGCAGCGGCTGCGGCCGGCGCCGACGTGGTGCTGATCGCCGGCCCTGCCGACCTGCCAGAGCCGCCCGGCATTGCCGTCGTCAAAGTCGAGACGGCGAACGAGATGCTGGCGGCCGTCGAAAGGGCGCTGCCGGCCGACGTCGCGGTGTTCGCCGCGGCCGTCGCCGATTGGCGGGTCGAGCGGGTGAGCCGCGGCAAGATCAAAAAACAGCACGGCGAGCCGCGCGCGCTCGCGCTCGTCGAAAATCCCGACATCCTCGCTACCGTCGCGCATCTCAAAAATCACCGGCCGCGTCTCGTCATCGGCTTCGCCGCGGAAACCGATGACGTCGTCGCCAACGCCAGGGCCAAGCTCGCCAAAAAGGGCTGCGACTGGATTTTGGCCAACGACGTGTCGCCCGAGACCGGCATCATGGGCGGCGACAGCAACACCATTCATCTGATCACCGCGACGTCGGTGGAGTCTTGGCCGCGGCAATCCAAGGATGACGTGGCGCGGCAGTTGATCGAACGCGTTGCCGCGGCGCTGCGGGGCGAAAAACGGTGAGCGAAGAAACCGTCGAAGTCCGCGTGCTGCGCCTGCCGCATGGCGCCGACTTGCCGCTGCCGGCCTATCAAAGCGCGCTTGCCGCCGGCCTCGATCTTTTGGCCGCGGTGCCGGCGCAGGCGCCGGTTCCGATCGCACCGGCCGGCCGCGCCGTGATCCCGACCGGCATCGCGATCGCGCTGCCGCCGGGCAGCGAGGGTCAGATCCGGCCGCGCTCGGGCCTCGCAGCGCGCCACGGCGTCACCGTGCTCAATGCGCCCGGCACCGTCGATGCCGATTATCGCGGCGAGGTGCAGGTCATCCTGATCAATCACGGCGCCGCGCCGTTCACCATCGAGCGCGGCATGCGCATCGCCCAGCTCGTGATCGCGCGGGTGCAGCATGCGGCGCTCATCGAGGTCGACAATTTGGATGCGACCGAGCGCGCCGCCGGCGGCATCGGCTCGACGGGAACGTGACGCCGGTTTCCTATTCGTCATTCCGGGGCCGAGCCAACGGGTCCGGCCCGAAGTGGCCGGCCCGATGACAAGCTCCGCGAGGAACCTGGAATCCATAACCCCCGCGCAGGGCTTATGGATTCCGGGCTCGCCGCTTTGCGGCGCCCCGGAATGACGAGCGAGCCAATCGTGCCGCGCTCCACGTTCACGGTCTGGACTCTTTCGGCGCGATTCCCGTTGAGAGTAAAGTGGATTGATTCGCCGGCGGCGGTGGGCCGGCAGAGGCAAAGGGGCATGCCGGACACGATCCGGAGGGGCGGGGGCTGTGCTCGTCCGCGGCAAGGCGGATTCCGCGCGGCTGGCGTTGTTGCCGCCGGCGCGCCGGCGCTGCTGGCCGGCTGGCTTGCTCCGGCGCATGCCGAGGCGCCGGCGCTCGTCGACCTGCACGCGCTCGCGCTCGACGCCTATCGGGGCTTCGGCAGCCATGAACTGGCGATCCTCATTCCGATGCTCGGCCTCGTCGCGTTCGCCGCGGTGACGGCCGTTCTGCTCGTACGCGCGCGGCGCCGCGCCGCGCGTCTGGAATCCGTCACACGCGACGAGATCGCCGGATTGCGCGACCGGCTCGACCGGGCGCAGGCGCTGCTTTTGTCCGAACGCCAGATCATCGTCGATTGGCCGGCGGCGTCGGAAAATCCCGGCATCGAAGGCGACCCCGACATTTTGGGCGTCCGCGCGCCGCATCGCGTGCTGGCGTTCGGCAGCTGGCTCGATGCCGCCAAAGCGGCCGAGATGGAGCATGCGGTCGAAGCGCTGCGCAGCCGCGGCGAGGCTTTTGCGCTGATGCTGACGACGCTGTCCGGCCGCTACATCGAAGCCTATGGCCGCGCCATCGGCGGCCGCGCCGTGCTGCGGCTCAAGGATGCCGGCGAGACCACGCGCGAACTGGTGCAACTCGCCGCGCATCACCAAAGACTGCGGAGCGAAAGCGCCGCGCTGCGCACGCTGATCGAGACGCTGCCGTCGCCGGCCTGGACGCGCGATGCGGTGGGCCGGCTCACCTTCGTCAATTCCGCCTATGCCCGCGCCGTCGAAGCCAAGGACGGCGCCGATGCGGTCGAACGCTGCATCGAACTGCTCGACAGCGCCGCGCGCGATACCATCGCCCAGGCGCGCGCGGCGAGCGGCGCCTATGCGGGCCGGCTGCCGGCGGTGGTCGCCGGCGCGCGGCACAGTTTCGACATCCGCGAATTTCGCACCGCGACCGGCAGCGCCGGCTTCGGCACCGACGCCACCGAAGCCGAGACCATGCGCAGCGCGCTCCACCGCCTCGTCGCCGCGCATCGCCGCACCCTCGACCAGTTGCCGATCGGCGTCGCCAGCTTCGATGCCAGCCAGCGGCTCACGTTCTACAATGCCGCGTACCGCGCGCTGTGGGACCTCGATGCCGCCTATCTCGATCAGGGGCCGACCGACTCGGTGCTGATCGAAGACTTGCGCGCCGCCCGCAAGCTGCCGGAGCAGCTCGATTTCCGCAATTTCCGCGCCTGGAAGGCGCAGCTGCATCAGGCCTACCGCGCCGACGAGGCCAAGGAGCATATCTGGCACCTGCCTGACGGGCGCACCTTGCGCGTCGTTACCACGCCCAATCCGGACGGCGGGGTGACCTATCTGTTCCATGACGTGACCGAGCGGCTCAATCTCGAACGGCGCTTCGAAGAGCTGATCCGCGTCCAGGGCGAGACGCTCGACAATCTCGCCGAGGGCGTCGCGGTGTTCGCCAGCGACGGGCGGCTGCGGCTCGCCAACCCGGCCTTCGCCACGATGTGGCAGATCGAGCCGCAAAAACTCGCCGGGCGGCCGCATATCGAAACCATCACGGCACTGGCGCAGCCGCTGCACGGCGGCCATCCGATCTGGCAAGCGTTGCGCGAGGTGGTGACCGCGATCGACGGCCGCAAAGCCGTCGCCGGGCGGCTCGAGCGCCGCGACGGCAGCGTGGTCGATTGTTCGACCGTGCCGCTGCCGGCCGGCGCCACGCTGGTGGCGTTTCACGACGTCACCGACTCGGTCAATGTCGAGCGCGCGCTGCGCGACCGCAACGACGCGCTGGAAGACGCCGACCGCATCAAGATCAGCTTCGTGCATCACGTCTCCTACGAGCTGCGCACGCCGCTCACCAGCATCATCGGCTTCGTGCATCTGCTCGCCGATCCGGCCACCGGTCCTCTGGCGCCGAAGCAGCGGGAATATCTCGACGACATCACGGTGTCGTCGAACACGCTCTTAAAGCTGATCAACAACGTTCTCGATCTTGCCACCATCGACGTCGGCCGCATGAAGCTCAAGCTCGGCGTGGTCGACATCCGCGCCGCCATGCAGACCGCGGCCGAGGGCGTGCAGGATCGCCTGCTCGGCGCCGGGCTTACGCTCGACATCCGCGCCGCGCCCGACATCGGCAGCTTCGTCGCCGACAACGACCGCCTGAAGCAGATCCTGTTCAACCTGTTGTCCAATGCGGTGAGCTTTTCGCCGGGTGGCGCCACCATCACGCTCACCGCCGAGCGAAGCGGCGACGAGGTGGCGTTCTCCGTCACCGACAAGGGCCCCGGCATTCCGCCGGAGGTGATGGAAAGAGTCTTCAACTGGTTCGAGACGCACTCGCTCGGCTCGCACCATCGCGGCCCGGGCATCGGCCTCTCCCTGGTGCGCTCGTTCGTCGAGCTGCACGGCGGCAAAGTGGCCATAGAATCCGTCGTCGGCCAGGGCACCAAAGTGACCTGCACCTTCCCGGCCGGCCAAGGCGGCGCCGCCGCGGCGCGCAGCGCGGCCTGATTTTTTCATCTCCTCTTCGGCGAGGGCGCACCAGGGCGTGAGCGCGCCGGCTTGCGTTTGCGCCCTACCCACAAGAAGGAACTCATCCGTGGCCCGGCAATGTTGCGGCGACAACTGGCGTGACAGCGCAATGTTGGCAAACGAACGTAGCGTCCGCCGTCCAGTCGCGCGCGGCAGCGCACGGGTTGCGGGCGGACGATGCAACTCACGCAGAGCGTGCCTATCTGCTAGAGTAGACCGATAATGCCGATGCCGAGGAGAAAATGCCATGCTGAAAGGCTTCAGAAATTTCCTGTTGCGCGGCGATGTCATCGTCGTGGCCGTCGGACTCGTTGTCGCCTTGGCGTTCAGCAACCTTGTCAAAGCGTTCACCGACAACATCATCAACCCGCTCGTTGCGTCGGCGCAGGGCGGCGTCAAAGGGCCCGGGCTCGGTTGGCAGCTGGTCAGCGGCGGCGGCGCCGGCACGTATCTCAACCTTGGCGCATTCATCTCGGCAATCATCTATTTCGTCATCTTCATGGCGGTCGTTTATTTCGTCATCATCACGCCGTACAAGTTCGTCATGGCGCGCCAGGGCAAAGTCGTGTTCGGCGACCCGCCGCCGACCAAAACCTGTCCGGCGTGCCTCTCCGACGATCTCAATCCCGCCGCGACCAAGTGCAAGCACTGCGGCTCGGAGCTCAGCCGCGCCGCTTCGTAAATAGGCCCGGTCGCGCACCTGACCTCAGCCCTCATCCTGAGGCGCCCGCGCGAAAGCGCGGGCCTCGAAGGATGCAGGCCGAGGCGCCGGGGCCTGCATCCTTCGAGGGCCACTTCGCGGCCACCTCAGGATGAGGGGAACAGGGTGCGCTTCACTGTTCTCGCGGCGCGTTTTTTGTTCGCGCCCGCGGACATTGCGCAGCATCGCGAGTGGCACAGGATGGGTTGAGCACGCAGCCCGCATGAGCGACGCGATATGCGGGATTCAGACTGCCAGGCAGCTCCCGGATATCGCTTCGCTCATCCGGGCTACGCTTGCTGCTATACGCGCCGCGTATGGAGCAGACGATGATCGCGGACATTGCACGCGGCGCCAGCCTGCACAAGCCGGCAAGGGCGCAAGCAGGCTCGCAGCGCGCCTCGAATCGATCTAAAAAACGCCATGTCCTGGCCGTTCGGATTGCCGCGATGCTTTTGACCAGCACGGGTGGCGCGAGTTTTGCCCTGAAACTGCCGAACGAGCAGGCCACGGCGCGTTTTGCCGCCGACATCGCCTGCGCGCTCGAGCCGGGCGATCTCGTGACGCTGTCGGGCGACCTCGGCGCCGGCAAGACCACGTTCGCCCGCGCGCTCATTCGCACGCTCGCCGGCGACGATGCGATCGAGGTGCCGAGCCCGAGCTTCACGCTCCTCCAGACTTACGAGCTGCCGCGCTTTCCGCTCACCCACGCCGATCTGTTCCGGCTCGCCGGCGCCGCCGAATTGTCGGAGCTTGGCTTCGACGATTTGCCGGAGCACGCGGTGGTGCTGATGGAGTGGGCCGACCGCGCCGCGGGGCTGCTTCCGGCGGACCGGCTCGATATCACCTTCACGCTCAATCCGGCGCAGGGCCTTGAAGCCCGCGATGTGCGCTACACCGGCTATGGCGCGTTCGCGGCGCGCGCCGCGCGCATCGGCCGGGTGCGCGCCTTCATCGACGAATGCGGTTATGCCGATGCCGAACGCCGGCGCCTGGTGGGTGACGCCTCGACTCGCATCTTCGAGCGGCTGACGCACAAGGATCAGACCATGATCTTGATGAACGCGCCGCCGCATCCCGACGGCCCGCCGGTGCGCGACGGCAAGCCATACAGCGCCATCGCCCATCTCGCCGAGAACACCGTCCCCTACGTCGCCATGGCGGCGGGCTTGCGCGAGCGCAATCTGTCGGCGCCCGTCATCCTGCATGCCGATACCGCGCAAGGCTTCGTCATCATGGAGGACCTCGGCGACGAGCGCATCGTCGCCGGCGATCCGCCGGCGCCGATCGAAGCCCGCTATGAGGCCGCGGTCGACGCGCTGTTGTCGCTGCATCGCCGGCGGCTGCCGCCGGCGATGGCGGTTGAGCCGCAGCTCGAATACCGGCTGCCGCGCTACGACATGGACGCGTTTTTGATCGAGGCCGAGCTGTTGCTCGACTGGTATCTGGTGCGGGCCAAGGCGCCGGCGAGCGATGCGGCGCGCGCCGCGTTCGTGGCGTTGTGGCGCGAGGCGCTCGCGCCGGCGGTCGAAGCGGCCGCGACCTGGGTGCTGCGCGATTATCATTCGCCCAATCTGTTATGGCTCGGCGACCGCTTCGACATCGCGCGCATCGGCGTGCTCGACTTCCAGGATGCAATGATCGGCCCGCCCGCCTACGACGTCGCCTCGCTGCTGCAGGACGCCCGCGTCGACGTTCCCGAAGCCCTGGAGGTGGCGCTGCTCAGCCGTTATGTGCGCGCCCGCCAGGCGCTCGACGATGGATTCGAGGCGGCTTCGTTCGCGCGGCTCTACGCCACGCTTGCCGCCCAGCGCGCCACCAAGATTCTCGGCATCTTCGCCCGGCTCGACCGGCGCGATGGCAAGCCGCAATACCTGCGCCACATTCCGCGCCTATGGCGCTATTTGCAGCGCTCGCTGGCGCACCCGGCGCTGGCGCCGCTGAAAGAGTGGTACGCCAAGAACGTGCCGGCGCCGGACGGGGTATGATGGGGAATTTGCTAATCAGTTCGTCATTCCGGGGCCGAGCGAAGCGAGGAACCCGGAATCCATAATCCCGGCGCAGGGCTTATGGATTCCGGGTTCGCCGCTTCGCGGCGCCCCGGAATGACGAGAATTCGGTATGATGGCGTGAATCGAGTCGGGCCGGGGCGATGGGGGTTCTTCTTCCACAGGTGCCGAACAGCGCGATCGTGCTCGCCGCCGGGCTCGGCACGCGCATGCGGCCGTATAACGGCGCCATTCCGAAACCGCTCGTTGCGGTCGGCGGCAAGGCGCTGATCGATTATGCGCTCGACCGGCTGGCCGAATGCGGCGTCGAACGCGCCGTGGTCAACGTGCATCATCTCGCCGACGCCTTGGAGCGCCATCTCGCCGCGCGCCAAAAACCGGCCGTCATCATCTCGGACGAGCGCGGCGCGCTCCTTGGCACCGGCGGCGGCATCGCCAACGCGCTGCCGCGATTGGGCGCCGGTCCGTTCTTTCTGGTCAATTCCGATACGCTGTGGCGCGACGGGCCGAAGCCGAACTTTTTCCGGCTCGCGGAAGCGTTCGACGCCGGCGCGATGGACGCGCTGCTCCTCTTGGCGCCGACCGTCGGCAGCATCGGCTACGCCGGCAAGGGCGATTTCGCGCTGCTCGCCGACGGCCGCCTGCGCCGCCGCACTGGGACCGACGCGGCGGTTCCGTACGTCTATGCCGGCGCCGCGATCCTGGCGCCGGCGCTGTTCGCCGCCGCGCCCGCCGGCGCATTTCCGCTGACGCATTCGTTCGACCAGGCCGCCCAGGAGGGTCGCCTGTTCGGCTTGCCACTCGACGGCCTGTGGATGCATGTCGGCACCCCCGAAGCCGTGGCCGCCGCCGACGCCGCCCTCGCCCGCGCGTCATAAGAATTTGCCAGCGCAAGTTTGATTCCAGCAAATAGCAAGTAGCCCGGATTGAGCGAAGCGAAATCCGGGGACGGCGGCACTGGCCAAAACATTTGATTCCGGGTTCGCTGCGCTCAACCCGGGCTGCGCTTGCTAACCCTCTCCCGCAAGCAGGGAAGGGACCATGAAATAACCCTCTCCCGCGTGCGGGGAGGGTAGAGAGGGGCAAGGCGCCACCCTCAATCGCGCTTTGGAATGCCGGCTTTGTCGATCACCGCGCCCCATTTGGCGATGTCGGCTTTCATGCGCGCGGTCATCGCCTCGGGCGTGCTCGACCGCATGGCCATGCCCAGTTGCGTCGCTTTGCGCTGCAGGTCGGGGTCGGGGATGACGTCTTTCATCGCCTCGTTGAGCGTGGCGACGATCGGCTTTGGCGTCGCCGCCGGAACCGCCAGGCCGTTCCAGCTGTCGACCTCGTAGTCCTTGATGCCGCTTTCCATCACGGTCGGCACGTCCGGCAGGTAGGCGGTGCGTGCGGCGCCGGTCGACGCGAGCGCCACAAGCTTGTGGTCGGCGAGCAGACCGTGGACCGCGGCGTAAAACTCGAACGCCGCGTCGACGTCGCCGCGCATCACGGCGCCGGCCATGTCGGGCGAGGTGCGGAAGGTCACGATCGCGGCCTTGATGCCGGCGGTGCTGGTGAACAGCGCGGCGGCGAGGTTTTGCGTGCTGCCGGGAACGATGGTGCCGATATTGAGCTTGCCCGGATTGGCCTTGGCGGCCGCCACGAGGTCGCGCAGCGCGTGCAGCGGCGAGCCGGCGCGGGTGACGATCAACAGATCGAAGAACGAGGCGGTCGAAACCGAGGCGAAGTCAGTCAGGATATTGTATGGCAGCTTCTTGAACAGCGCGGCGGCGATGGCGTTGTTGTTGCCGGTCATCAACAGCGTGTAGCCGTCCGGCGCGGCCGCGGCGCCGGCCTGCGCGGCGACGATGCCGGCGGCGCCGGGCCGGTTCTCGATGACGAATTGCTGCTTGAGCCGCGCAGTGAGCTTGGCGCCAAGAAGCCGCATGCCGACATCGGCAACGCCGCCGGCGCCATAAGGCACGATCAGCACGACCGGATGGTTCGGATAGAAGGCCGCGTTCTGCGCCGCGGCCGGCGTCAGGCCGGCGGCAAACAGTATGGCGGCGGCGACGGCTTTATGACTGACGCGCATGGGCTTGTCCTTAAGCATGCGCGGTCGAGCCTACGCGTAGGAGGCGGCGCGTCAATCGCGCGTCGCGCGGCCGCCGCGACGTGCTCGCGCAGGCGCTGCCGCTCCGGTTCACCTCATCCTGAGGCGCGAGCGAAGCGAGCCTCGAAGGATGTAGG
>JASHSE010000080.1 GCA_030036975.1 Xanthobacteraceae bacterium
CCGGCGGCCTTGCGGTCGGCGACATCCGCGCCACCGCGCCCGGCTTGCCGGGCGGCGACGCCACCAATGCCGGCTGGACCGTGGGCGGCGGCGTCGAATTCGCGCTGCCGGGCAACTGGAGCGCCAAGGCCGAATACCTTCACGTCGACCTCGGCAACTTCAACTGCGGCACCGACTGCGGCGGCACGCCAAACCAGAACGTATCGATGCGCGACAACATCTTTCGCGCCGGGGTGAATTACCACTTCGGCTGGGGCAAGTAGACCTTCTCATTCCCATCGCGCGCGACCGGCGCGGCAGCGCGCCGGCGGCGTCAGCGCTTCGCCGCTTCGAGTCGGCGGTGCTGCGCCGTGGCGGCGTGGTGGCGCAGGCTCTCCCACTCATAGGTCCGCGCCCACGCTTCCAGCTCGCCGGCATCTTGCGGCGTAAGATCGAGCTTGGCGGCGAGCACCTTTGGGCTCGGCGCGGCGGGATCGCCGATGAAGAGCGCGCGCAGCACATCGGCGCTCGGCGGCGGGAAGCGCTCGTTCTTGTATTTGAAGCCAAACACTGCCGCGTTGGCGCTGCCATAGAACCGGCTCACGCCCATGATCTTGATGCTTGAGAGAATCTCGCCGTCGTAGTGCCACTCGGAGTCGCCGCCGCCGGGGTATTTGCCGCCGAGCTGGTTGGAGCTTTGCCCGTTCTCGAAGATGAGCCACATCGCATTGACGATATCGCCCGTGCGCGCCTTGACGCGGGCGACGGCGCCTCTCTGGGCGAGATCGAAAACGCCGCCCCATGGCGGCTGGTTGCTGCCGCCATTCGCATTGCCCATGCGCCCGGTGCTCGAGCGGCGATCGGGGCCGCCGCCATCGGGATAGTCCACCTGGATCGCGTCGATCCGGTCCCATCCCCAGGCGGTGATCCGCTGAATGGGCTTCGTCGGCGGCGCTGCGGGCAGGGACACGCCGGTATCGTCTGCGGTGCCCACGACGTTGGAATAGATCTCGCGCGTGACCGGGATGTCGGTAACCGGGTTCGGGTATTTGACGACGTCGAAATAGGGCCAGGTGAGGGCGAAATCGCTCACCGTCAACGTCATCTCGCGCTGGAAGCGGTTCACCGTGTTGAAGGGCTCGGTCTTCTGCTTGTTCGACGGCGCTTTCGCGCGCGTGCTGTTGAGCCCGGCCGTGTAGGTGTCGGCGGTGTAAGTCCCGTACTTGGCGATCCCGTCGGTGAGCTGCGCCCTCACGCGGTCGACGACGGCGCTGGACCAGCCCCATTTCGCGCCGAACAGCGCGCCGTCACGCAACAGGAACAGGTGCAGGTTCCCGAACTGCGCGAAGAGCGGCAGGAGCAGCAGCTGGTAGTCGCGCGATTGAAACGCCGGAAGATCGTGCAGGAAGTGCCCTTGCGCGATGTTCCACTTCTCGGAGACCACTTTTGGATCGTCGGGAAAGTTGCGCGCGGCATAGAGATAGTCGTCGAGGACGTTGCGCAGGCCCGCGAGCGCGTCCTCGGTTTGGCGCCACACCTCCTGGCTGATCTTTTGATTGATCAACGCCTCGACCTTGTCCTTGATCGCTGCCCAGATGTCCTTCTCGTTCGACGGCCACAGCAGCGTAACCAAGCCGCCGAGCGCGAAGCCGACATAGGGCACTTTGCCGAGCACGGAGGCGACGATCTTCTTGGCCGCCTCGTTGTAGTCGATGTCGAGCGACTGTTCGGCAGCCACCACCGGGTGGTCGAGGCCGAGCGTCGGCGCCAAGTTGCCCATGACGGAGCTCCCGCTGTTGCTGTCCGCAGACCGCACTTTCCGGTTGAGCGGCATGCACTGTGGCAGCGGCTGCAACGCGAAGTCAAGCTCGTTCAACGGTTGGGTGCTTTTCCGCCGGGCTGATTGACTTTGGCCCCGCGGCTGATGTCATTTCTTCGTCCGCCACCGCCGCAACAAGAGCGCGCGCCGATGAACAAAGCCGCATCGCATATCGATTTCGACAAATATCGTTTGCGCAATTTCGTCGACCGGCTGATCGAACTCGGTGAGGTCGAGGTTCACGACCGTCCGGTGCCGCTGACCGGATTGAGCCCGATCATCGAAGGCACCGCCAAGGCGGTGCTGTTCAAGAAAGCCGGCCCCGAGCAGGTCGAGCTGGTGGCCAAGACTGCCGGCAACCGCAAGCGCATCGCCGCCGCGTTCGAGGTCGGTGAAGAGCAGCTGTACGACGAATATTTCAAGCGGCTCGCCAACCCGCAGCCGCTGGTCGAGGTGCCGTCCGCAGAGGCGCCGGTGCACGCCGTCAAGATCTCGCGCAAGGACGTCGATCTCACCAAGCTGCCGTTCCATCCGCAGCATGCTTATGACGGCAGCTGCTATCTGTCCTCGGCCATCGACTACACCATCGATCCGGCGACCGGACGGCGCAATGTCGGCTGCCGCCGCCTGAGCCTGCGCAACCGTTACGAGGCCGGCACCAACGTCACCGCGCCGTCCGATCTCAAGCGCATCTACACCGCCAGCGTCGCGCGCGGCCAGAAACTGCCGGTGACGTTCACCGTCGGGGCGCACCCGCTCGATTTCTTCGCCGCCACCACGCGGCAGGGCGGCGACGAGCT